>JBDTTM010000317.1:0-5059 GCA_039930605.1 Bacteroidota bacterium | reverse complement strand
CTTTTTATATTTCTTAATATGATTAAGGTTGATAAGATAGGAATCATGTACTCTGAAAAAATGATGGTCACGCATGAGTTCCTCAACCCACTTTAATGTTTTTGTTGCTGTAAGTTTCCGCTGGTTGGTTAAATGAAAATCGGTACAATTATCTGTTGCTTTGCAGAGAATAATTTCAGAAACAGTAACAAAATCAATTCCACCCAAAACCGGAATACCGACCATTAGCATACTGCTTTCAGTTTGCTTTACATTATGCAACAATGCCTCAATATTTTTCCTTGAGCCGGTTGCGGTTATCGTTTTATATCGGCCTATCGCTTCCCTTAATTCCTCCACACCAAACGGTTTTTCTATAAAGTCAAGCGCACAAAAGCGAAAAGCTTTTGCAGCATACTTGTTAAAACTGGTTGTGAAAATCACCTCACAATTTATAGAACGAGTTTGTTCCAATAAATCAAATCCGGTATAAGGGGGCAGTTCAACATCTAAAAAAATCAAATCCGGCTGATGAGATTTTACTTCATTTATTCCATCAGGAACTGAAGTACAAATTTTCAAAACATCAATCTCCGGAAAATGCTTTGCAAGCAAAGTGATTAAATAGTCACTTTGTTGTTTTTCGTTTTCTACAACAATAGTTCGAATCATGAATCCAAAGGTAACGAAAGCTCTACTCTCGTTCCTATGGGTTTATTTTCCTTTGTAAACAAATCTGTTATCTTAAACTGTGCCTTTATTTTTTTAATCTCATTCAAAATTTTTAATCTTTCTTCCGTCAGTTTCATGCCAAGCGACTCCTTTTTTAATAACATAGGATGTGCTTTATTCTTACTCATATCTCTACCTATTCCATTATCTTCAACAGTTGCATAAAGCGCATTATCTTTTTTACTGATAAAAACATCTATGTGACCTGGTTCAGGCTTGTATTGCAAACCATGCCAGATAGCATTTTCCACAAATGGCTGTAAAATAAGAGGAGGAATTGTTGCTTCTTCTACATCAATACTTTCATCAATATGAAATTGATACGTAAATGGATGAGGCAGCCGGATGCTTTCTAATTGCATATACAATTCCAGCGCCTGCATATCGTCCTTTAAAGAAACTTCACTGTGCCGTGAATTTTCTAAAACTGCGCGCATTAATTTGGAAAATTTTAACAAATAAATATTAGCATCTTCAGATTTGTTTTTTAACAAAAATGTTTGAATAGATTGAAGGGCATTGAAAATAAAATGAGGGTTCATTTGACTCCGCAATGCTTTCATCTCTGTTTCTGAAACTTGTAAACTCAATGAAGTTTCCTTTTGTTTTTGTTCAGCATCACGTTTGCGTTTGTAAAAGAAAAAACTGAGCAAAGAAGATAAAGCAATAATCCCTGCTCCTGCGGCAATGGAATTACGGAGGAGCTTTTGTTTTTCCAATTCTTGCTCTGAAAGAGCATCCTTTTTTTCCTGTTCCACTTTTGCTATAGCATCCTTCTTCTCCTGTTCGAAATTCATTTCCTTTCGAGTGATTTCCTCTGTTTTATCAGCATTAAAAATAGAGTCCTTTGCAGCCACCGCTAATTGATAATGTTCCCAAGCCATTCTATATTTATTAGTTTCCGAATAGAGTCTGCTTAAGCTTTGATTCACTTCCATTACTCCCTCCAAATCATCAATGGATTTAGACAATTGTAATCCTTTTAATAAATAAGTTTCTGATTCCTGATATTTTTTCATGTTTAGATATACCAGACCAATATTAGCAAGGTTAATAGCCTCCGTATTTTTGTCTTCAATTTCGATTACGATTTTCATGCCCTTGAAATAATAATCCAGAGCCTCCGAATATTTTTTGTAAGCTAATGATGAATTCCTTTGCTTTTCCAATGCCTCACCATTGCCATTGCAAATTGCACCCATGTTGATATAGACACTAGCAATACCCTTCTTATATCCAACCTCCTCATATTCCTTTAACGACATTTTAAAACAGTCAATCGCTTCAGCAGTACTGCCTTTAGATAGATACAATGATCCCAGGTTGCCATAATTTATACCGACCCCTCTTTTATCATCAAGTTTTTGGTTCAACGTCAAAGCTCTTTGATAATATTCCTTTGCTTTTTCGAAATTATTTTGCTGACGATATATTAAGCCAATGCTTCCAAGAGTGGCGGCAGAAATTTTATCCTTATGCAATTTTTCAGCAATCCCTAATGCCTTAAAGAAAAAGTCAAGTGCTTCCGGAAATTTTCCCCATGAACTGTATATATCTCCAATATTTTTGTTGTTTATTGCGATTGCTTCCAGGTTATTAAATTCCTCATTTACAGCTAGCGCCTTTAAAAAAAGGTCAAGCGCCATTGGAAGATCTCCTTTATTCTTATAAACATTTCCCCAACTATTTAGTGCGGCAGCCTTTCTGCTTAGTAAAATTCGAGATTGCTTATCATCAGCTAATAATTTTTCAAGAACGGAAATCTCGTATGAAAAATACTTAATTGCATTTGAATAATCGCTTTGCCCATTATACAAATTAGCTTTAACATGGTATGATTGAGCTATGCCCAAACCGTAATTAAATTTTCCTGAAAGTTTATCTGCCTCATTGCATAATATCAAAACCGTATCGGTTTTATTAAAAATATATTCCCATGCAAGGTCAAGAAGCAAAATCACCTTCGTGCTATCTGCCAGGCAAGTATTATTACAAATCGGGGAATAATTCTTTAGCCTTGTTTCTATTGAATCAATTTTGGCCTTTCCTTCCTTTTGGGCATTGGCGAAAATTGAAAATAAAAGTAACAGAAAAATGAAAGTTACCTGTTTAACCATTGTAATATTTTTAATTTTGTTTATTCAATAATTATCTTTTCAAAATCAATAATTTCCTGTTTATCATTTCTAATTTTCAAAATGGAAATTCCTTTTGAGGCCATTCCATTCAAATTAATTTCAATCTTTCTTTCCTTTGTTTTTGCTTAAAATAATTATTTGCGATAAAATATTCCGGATAATAATTGAATGTGTCTGTGATTCCAAAGAATTATCAAATATAATCTGAAAATTATCGTGAAGTGGATTGGGAAAAATTACAATATTGCCAGCGTACGAATTTTCGCTTATTCCGGTAGTCACCGTTTACAGTCCCATTATTGGCGTTCCCACTACTGTCATTTGCATTTCCTGTAAATAGATATCATGCAACAAGTCCATTGTTGGGAAGCCATGGAGGTGGTTGAGCAAAACATTTTAAATTGTTAATTGCGATGATGAGAATGAGTAGATTTATTTTCATAATTGCCTTTGCTTATTTTGTTGCAAAATATATTATTCAACATTCGCTATGCAGCTTTTCTAAAAGTAATCTGTTTCTCTTCCTCCAACTGTAATCGCAGCGTATTGATAGAATTTTGAATCTTGCTTTCAACATTCAAATCAGTACCGAAAATAACATATTGTTTGCCAAAAATGGCATTGTCATATGGAGCTATTCCAGGAAAAAGAGTTAATCCATATTTACTATAAAATGGAACATGGTGATGGGTGCAGGTAAAAAAACTGTATTTTATGTTTAATGATTCACAAACTGCAAACATACTATGCACAAAGAACGCAGAAAGAGATAAACTACGGTGTTCTTCTTCAATAATAAACCGGCTTGTTTCGGCATAAGCAATTTTTTTTTGCTCCAAATCTTTGCAATACGAATTGACTTTTTGCAATGAATTTTCCGGCAACCTCTCCATCAATGCTATTCTTTCCTTTGTCATTTTTGATTCAACTGAATATTTTGAATGCTGCTTTACAAGTACCTCTTCAAAATCATTTGAATAAACCCTGGGTAAAATTAATCTGCAATAACCTGCTAATTTTCCTTCATTGGCGTTCTTGCAGTACAACCCTAAATGAATACTTCTTTCATCAAATCTATCTGATTCAAAGGGCTCATTGTGGTCTTGAATCAATGCAGGATACGTTTTTCTGTAAACCCTGTACCGTAAATTCAACGCTTCTTTTAATTGATTGGCACCGGTAATTATTTGTACCGAGTACTTTAGTGAGCTATTCATATTTTTATTTTTTAAATTATTGAACTGTATGTTCTATCATTTAATCTTACCAAATAAGAGGAAACATTTTATAAGTATGTTCGCTGTAATTCAGATATTCATCCTTAAATTTGTTAATCAATGTTTGTTCCTCTGTTTTTATGCGCAGACGATAAACAAATAACATTCCTATTCCAAATATCAATATGCCAATGATGGAATGTAAAAACACTGCACTTCCAAGCATTGCAAGGTATGCGCCTGTGTAAGAAGGATGTCTTAAATATTTGTAGGGACCAATGGAAATAATTTTATGCTCCTCTTTTATTTGAACGGTAGAAGAAAAGTATTTCCCTAATACATAAATAGCATAAAGCCTGAAAAATGTTCCGACAATTAAAAGTGAAGCACCGATGATTGTCCAACCGATAATTATTTTATCAGAAAAATAGGCCCATTCAATGAGAGAGGTTATTTGTCCGATACCAGAACCTATCAGGATAAGCCAAATTGTATTTCTGTCAGTCGATTTTTTCTCTTTCGATTCTGCAATGCTTAATCGTGGCTGTGTTGCAAACAAAATGGTGCATATTGTTGCAAGAAAAATTACCCGCCAGTTTACAAGTAAGGAATATTTTCCGATTAATGGAATCAAATAGAATACAGTCAGGAAGAAAATTATTGAAGCAACTTTTTTAAGGACGCTTACTGCCTTTTGATTTGAGTTTGTATTTTGATGTGTCATAATATTTTATTTTAATTATGACGCAAACATATACTCACAAGGGAGGTATAAGGATATCCAAATAGTCTAAGGGAGGTTTTAATAGTTTACGGCAGGAATGAAAAAGTTTATGGCTGTACCCCTTCTGTATAGAAGAAGGTCGAATTGGACTCATGAATGAATGAACCCGCAGCAGGCTGCGAGGTATCTTGTGAAATTCTCCGAGCCTTCTTCGCCATAGTAGCATTCGCTACGACGGCTGAAATCCCCTACCCTCATTCGCCAAGGCT
>JBDTTM010000316.1:0-5106 GCA_039930605.1 Bacteroidota bacterium | reverse complement strand
AACTAATATCTTTTTCATCGCTTCAGTATTTGAGAAGCGAATGTAAGAAGTAAAAGCGATTATTTTAATTTTCGCCACGAAATCACCTGTTCTTGTTCCGCTGAAGCTTCGAGAAGGCGAGTCATTAATAAATCAATAAAATCTTTGTGACTTGATCTCCGATAGCAATCGGGATTAGTGGCAAATCAGCTTCTTAAAAATCGAGCTGATCAACAATTTTCAATTACCTGACTACAAGCTTCTGTGAAAACGACTGTCCGCCTAAGTTTAAATGAACCGTATAAACTCCTTTGGATAATTTTTCTGTTTGCCCGATTATTAGCCGCGTTGTTCCGCTGTTTAATATTTGATCAGGAAGCTCAGCACAGTTTCTTCCTAGCATATCCGTTACCCGGACTTTCACATTACTTCGTGCAGGCATGTAAAGTGACAGTGTTGCGACTCCATTTGTTGGATTCGGGAAGATATTGAAAGTGTTAGTAGTGTTTGTTCCGGCAATACCGTTGGATGCGGAAATATTTACATCATCAATATAAATATTGGATGGACCGGATATCGTATCCCTGGTATACACAAATTTAAACCTGGCAGAAGATGCAGCGGCAAAAGCAGTAAGTGAAATCGTTTCCAGGCGCCATTGACTTTGAAAGAAAGGAATAAACGGAACCACGCTGTCGAGGGTAGTAATTAATGCTGAGCCGGATTTTGCATAAATCTGCGTCCACATTTGTTCGCAATCGGATGAAACAAAAACTTCCAGCTTATTGATGTGTACAGGATTCAGTTCAGTGGCTGCCAATTCGAAACTCAATTCAGGTGCAGAGATATTGGACAAGTTCACAGAAGGACTGATCATGGTAGTTACATTGTTGCGCGTATTGTTTGTCGAAGTAATTTTTGCGCTATAGGATCCTGTGAATGCAGCATCAAATGATTGCTCCCAGTTTGCCCCGCCACTACTGTTTGCCAGCGACCAGTCGGTGTTGGGAAGGGGATTACCTTCAAAACCATCGAACCATACATTTTGATATGTGGCGGTATTGTTCATCACAGTAATAATATTCGTTTTTGTAACCGGCGAAGATGAACCTGCAGCATTGGAAGAAATATAGGTTACAGAATATGTACCAGGAGCACTGTATGTAACAGCGGGATTGGCACTTGTTGAAGTTGCAGGTGAGCCGGATGGAAAGGACCAGTTGTAGGCTGTCGGTAAACCATTCCATGATGCATCCGAAAAAGTAACAGGCACATTCACGCATGTAACTGAGCGATCAAAATTAAAATCTGCTATAGGAATGCATGCAGCAGAAGGGTTTGTAACGCCAGTTGCCAGCAGGTTAGATGAACTCCATAAATTATCTCTCCCTGCAATGTTGTCATTCAATGCATCTCTCATGCGTAATCCCTGTTCCTGCGTAAACATTCTGCAGCAATAGGAATAGTCCATGTAGTTTTGAAAATTCTCATCAATGCCGGGTGTACAAAGCTGGTAGGAAGGAGGATCGTTGGGATTCGGACAACTGAGATACCCGGGTGTAGTGGGAGTATCAAATACATAGTCATCCCCTGTACAATCAAAGGCGGCATTGTTATAACCGAAAACATGCAGCAAGTTCAGCCAGTGACCGACTTCATGTGTTAGTACGCGCGCTTGAAAATCAGCACCTGTTCCAATAGATCCAAAATAATTATTGAGCACTACAATTGCATCGTGTGAATCCCCGGGGGCAAATGAACCGGGGAAATAAGTATAACCTGATGCTCCAAATCCGCTGCTGAGGGTGATAGTACGGACAACATAGACATTCAGGTACATTGTTGGATCCCATGTATGAGAATAAAGTGTTGGTGAAATATCATACCAGTCTGCATCAGTATCGTAGTAGTGAACGATCCCATTCGTGCAATTCCCGTTCGGATCAACAGTAGCGAG
Source organism: Bacteroidota bacterium (assembly GCA_039930605.1). Lineage (GTDB taxonomy): Bacteria > Bacteroidota > Bacteroidia > AKYH767-A > 2013-40CM-41-45 > JAPLDB01. The sequence goes on along the minus strand of JBDTTM010000316.1, from coordinate 3,170 downwards.
TTCAAATTGAATCTGGGTAGAGTCAGCAAAAGATTGAAATGCAGGAATTATTTCCGTTGTATCCGGATTCTGTTTTGCATAGTCGCGGTTTAAGATCCTCACAGCATCAATCACCTGGCTGTCGGAAATATTTTCCGGACCTCCAAGGTGAAGAATATGAAAAACAATAGGAATTGTATAGGAAGCAGAGCTGTTCAGGCTGTTGTGGATTCCACTTCGTACCCGTTCATGCTGATCTAACTTTAATTTGATTCCGGGACGGGATTCAAACAGCGTCTTCATTGCGCGGTCGGTCCCGCATTGTAAATCACTTTGCGCAAAAGCATGAATGCTGAATAAACAAAAAAGAGAAAAAATAATTTTTTTCATTCGAAGAAGGTTTTATGGAAGCTCAAATATAAGGAGCATGCAGAGCCGTGTGCAGCTAAATGCTATGGATTATCCCTATTGAAAAGTTTTATTTTGTTGATAGCTCAGCGGGTGAGTACTTTTGTTTCATGACTGAAAAAATTCTGAATTATATCAATGGAGAATTGGTTGAGCCGATCAGCAAATCATACCTCGATAATATCAATCCTGCCACAGGGGAAGTATATTCCCTGATACCTGATTCTGATGAACGCGATGTAGCAGCAGCGGTGCTTGCCGCGAAGGCTGCTTTCCCGGGCTGGAGTAATATGCCTGTGGCGAACCGGTCAAATATTCTCCTTCGTATTTCGGAACTCATCGATAAAAACCTGGACCGCCTTGCATTGGCAGAAAGCATTGACCAGGGCAAACCGGTCTGGCTGGCAAAGTCTGTTGATATACCCAGGGCGCGCGACAATTTTCATTTTTATGCAACGGGGGCTATTCATCTTTCAACAGAAGCACATGCAACAGAAAATACTTCGATCAACTATACATTGCGTCAACCGATCGGAATAGCCGGATGCATTTCTCCGTGGAATCTGCCATTGTATCTTTTCACCTGGAAGATTGTTCCGGCGCTTGCTTCCGGAAACTGTGTGATTGCGAAGCCCAGTGAAATTACACCGATGACTGCATTTCTCCTTGCCGAACTTTGCACGGAAGCCGGATTGCCAAAAGGTGTTTTGAATATTGTTCATGGACTGGGACCGAAGGTCGGCGCTGCCATTGTCTCTCATCCTGAAATTCCTGCAGTCAGTTTTACCGGTGGAACGAAAACCGGTGAATGGATTGCGAGGACAGCTGCGCCCATGTTTAAAAAACTTTCACTTGAACTCGGAGGAAAAAATCCGAATCTCGTTTTCGCAGACTGCAATTTTGAAGAAGCCGTTAAGACCTCTGTGAATGCGGCATTCAGCAACCAGGGTGAAATCTGTCTTTGCGGTTCACGCATCCTGATTGAGAAAAGTATTTATGAAAAATTCAAAGACGCATTTCTGAAAAGGGTTTCCACGTTGAAAGTGGGTGATCCATTGAGCGATGACAGCAGGATGGGAGCGATCGTGAGCAAGCCACATCTCGAAAAAATTCTTTCTTACATAGAACTGGCAAAGGAGGAAGGCGGACGTTTATTATGTGGAGGAAATCAATTGCAACTCACCGGAAAAAATGCGCATGGATTTTTCATTGAGCCGACTGTTTTTGAAAATCTCACTTTTGATTGCCGTACCAACCAGGAAGAAATATTCGGTCCTGTTGTAACACTTTCTTCATTTGAATCTGAGGAGGAGGCATTGATGATGGCAAACTCCACGCAGTATGGTTTGGCAGGAACGATCTGGACTGAAAACCTGAAACGTGCGCATCGCGTAGCTGCGAATCTTCACAGCGGAATTATCTGGATCAACTGTTGGTTGTTGAGAGACTTGCGAACACCTTTCGGTGGAATGAAAAATTCAGGTGTGGGACGGGAAGGTGGATTTGAAGCGTTGAAGTTTTTCACGGAAGAAAAAAATGTCTGTATCAAACTTTGACCAAAAGAAAAAGACCACTTTTTCAGAGCGGTCTTTTTTATAAGGAATAATCAGCAGTTTTATCTTAATAAGGTAACCGAACCGGCCTTTGGATGTTTGCCGTAGCCTTTTGCAAAAACTTCATAAACATAAACTCCGTTTTCTACAGGCTGATTGTTAAATTTTCCATCCCAATGTTCGGTTGGATTGGTGGAGGAATAAACCACTTCGCCCCAGCGATTGTAGATTAACATTTTAAAATTCTGGATACCTTCTCCTTTCACTCCGAAGGAATCATTGATACCATCTTCGTTGGGTGTAAAAGCACTCGGAATAAATATACTTGTAGGAGGAATAACTTCAGCATAATTGGAAGTGCTGGTGATATTATTGTTACCGTTCTGGTAAGCGGTGATGCGGTAAACCTTATTCGGCAGAACATCCTGCGCCCGGGCGGCAATTGAAAATGCAATAAGAATTGCTGTGATATAAGTCTTCATATTCATTAATGTGTGTGCGTGCAAAATAGGCCCGGCGGGAACCTGGAATGGGTGTTAGGAACACTTAACATTACAATTGTAAGATTTCTGCTAACCGTGCCTGAAATCACGCTTTCCTGTCAAAAAAATCGCCGGAATAAAAAACAATATCCCATTTAAAACTGTTGCCAGTAGCGTAAGAAACAAAGGATGCTTACTTTTGCATTCAGTTAAAATCACAAAAAATGCCATACCCGGAATATATCTGTACTCCCATGCGCGAGGAATTAGTCGCATCAGGTTTTGAAGAACTTAAAAGTCCCGACCAGGTGGATCAGGTCATCCCAAATAGCACGGGAACCATGCTGCTGGTTATGAACTCAGTTTGTGGATGTGCAGCAGGAACTGCCAGACCCGGTGTACGAATGTCGCTCCAGGATGGAAAAAAGCCCGGAAAGTTGGTTACAGTTTTTGCAGGCCAGGACCTCGAAGCTACCGCACAGGCAAGGAAATACACACTCCCTTATCCGCCATCTTCGCCTTCAATAGCATTGTTTAAAGACGGCAAACTGGTGCATTTTATCGAGCGTCATCATATCGAAGGACGTTCAGCACAAATGATTGCGGAGCATTTGAAGGCTACTTACGAGGAATACTGCTGAAACATTTCGAAAAACCGCGGAGACAAGTCTTTAGATTTTTCCTGGCCTCCGAGATTGCACCATTGAATCTAAATAGTGATATTTTACTAATTTTTGATTGCCGCTTT
>JBDTTM010000315.1:0-5114 GCA_039930605.1 Bacteroidota bacterium | reverse complement strand
CATGTTCCGGGACAGATGTGGTTGTCGGGAGTTGTAAAGCCGGCAAGCGGTGCCTGGATACTATCGCAGGAGCCGGTGTATGCAGCATGGCAGCCGGGCTGAAACATAAAACAAGTGTCGGTATTATTGGGAAAAAAATAATGGATCAGCGCAGTATCTAATACGGTTCCTCCAAAAGAAAAAGGAATATTGCCTGCATACCAGATGTTGTAGTCGCCCACTCCAACAAATGCACCGAGATGTGCTGCGCCTGCAAAGTCTGTAGTGGTAAACTTAAAACCGAAATTCTCACAGCCGGTAATCAGCGGCATAGAACCATTCAGGTTTGATGTTGCATTTAACCTGTTAGCTGCCGGAATTCCATCCATGCACTTATAAGCGTTTCCATAAATGGTAATACAACAATTGGAATGGACAGATTCCCATCCGGGGGGAGTGGAAGAAGTTGCCATTCCTCCGATTGGACTTGGTGTAATTGCTAATCCTGTGAGACCACTGATGATAGCAGCGCATGAAGTGGATGAAGTGACGCAGCAGGTAATCTCATATTGATACAAAACTTTTCCACCTGTATTGATGTAAGCCTGTATTTGCGGCAGGAGCGGTGAAAAATCATAGTCGCCGAAGAAACATAACCAATCGTATCCGTTCACCGGGTCAATACAGGTTGAAGTAAATGCCGGAGGCAGCGTGGTGAAATTGGAATTGTTAATTACAAGCGTATGACCATGAGCAATGATTGCGTTTGTAACTTCAGTCGCAGCACTTGGGAAACCGCCTGCATTCATCATGTAAATTTTATCGGCGCGTAAATCAGAAAAAAGCAGGCAACTGATAAGTAGAGGAAGGAAATGTTTTTTCATCGTTTTACAAATTTGGTTCGGAAGTTTTTTTGACCGGCAATTATTTCGAGAAAGTATATACCTGGAGGAAGAAGTCGGCAGTCGACAGTTAGTCCACAATAGGGCAGATTCACCTGGGCGAAAAGCCGGCAATCAACTGCAGTGAAGACTTTCTTTCCAAGTACATTATAAATCGAAATCTCCCCGGCTGTTCCCAATAACTGATAATAAATAATCGATAACTTTTCCCCAACAGGATTAGGGAATATTGTAAAGGGCCGCTGACTGCCGCTACCTACTTCCGCTACAATATTAAACACCGCTGCTTCTACCTCACATCCATTCACATCCGTTGCAACAACATTATAATCTCCACTCGCCTGTGCGATGTAAAAATAATCTGTTGCCCCTTGGATTAAATTTCCATTGAAGTACCATTGATAAGATGTTGCTCCTGCATTTGCGAAAAGAGTATCTCCGCTTTGGTTAATCGCCTGTTGCGGAGGAGATGGATAAACTGTTATATAATTGCTCAGCAAAAGTGTATCGCTGCCGTTTGCATTTGTTGCGATGAGTTGTACATCATAGCTGCCGGCGTTTTGATAGCAAATGTTTATTGGGTTGGTGGCTGTGCTTGTATCGGGAGTGGCGCCGGGGAAAGACCATTGGCAAGAAGTTGCATTGAAAGAAAGATTTAAAAAATCGGTGCATGTGCCGGGGCAGAGGTTTTGCGTGGCAGAAAATGAAACGGAAGGTGGAAGAGAAACGCTGTCACAGAATTTTATAATCCAATAGTCATCAACTCCGCGTGAAGACTGAGATTTATCTCCTCCTATTGCTCCGCGTGTTTCAACCGCCATCACAAAACATCCACTTGATGTTTGCAATGCCAAACCGATTTCATCATCAACGCTCGTATTGGTGTGAAGTGTTTTATCCCATTGCTTGTTGCCTAATGAATCTGTTTTAATTATCCATGCTTGTTCTGGACCGAGATTCGCTTCTGTTTTATCTCCGCTTATTAGAGAGTAAGATGTTCCGGAAAACAAATATCCACTATCAGAAGTCAGCACAATATTTCCAATCATTTCATCATAATCTGTTCCGCCATAGTCTTTATCCCATTGTTTGGTTCCGAGTGAGTCAATTTTTACAACCCAGTAATCATAACCACCTATTGTGTCTTGACTTTTATTACCGCTGATTCCTGATCTGGAAAATCCTGAAAGCATAAAACCTTCATCATGAGTTTGCTCAATCGCAAAAAGTCCCTCGTAATCAATACCGCCGAAGTCTTTATCCCATTGCTTAGTTCCCAGCGAATCTGTTTTCACAATCCAGTAGTCATCAAAACCCCACGATGGTTGAGTCTTGTCCCCACCTGCTAAAGATGAAGATGTGCCTCCGAAAATAAATCCACCGTCATTAGTTTGATGAATTGAAAGCAAGTTATCGTTACTTACTCCACCAAAATCTTTGTCCCATTCTTTATTACCGAGCGAGTCAATTTTTATGATCCAATGGTCAGTAGTATTTCCACTAGGATCCCTGTTAACTTCAGTTTTATCTCCACTAATTCCCGATTTGGAAAAACCTCCGAGAATATACCCGTGGTCGGCTGTTTGCTCAATGCTGTGTAATTCATCATTGTCTGTTCCGCCAAAATCTTTATCCCATTGCATGTTACCCAGCGAATCAATTTTTACTATCCAATAGTCCCAGTATCCCCAAGAGGGTTGAGTTTTATCTCCGCTAATACCGGAATAAGAAATTCCTCCAAGAATAAATCCGTTATCTATAGTTTGCCTGACACAGTAAAGCACTTCATTTCCTATGCCTCCAAAATCCTTATCCCATTGCTTGTTACCTAACGAGTCAAGTTTCACAATCCAATAATCGCCAGCGCCCCATTGAGGTTGTGTTTTATCACCATTTGCATTTGAAGAGGAAACTCCGCCAAGAATAAATCCTCCATCTGTTGTTTTGTTCACGGAGTAAAGAAAATCACCATACGTCCCTCCAAATCTATAGTCCCACATCTTCACCAACGGGTTTTGAGAAAATGCACAATTCATGATGCACGATGTACATTGAAAAAGAGAAATGAGAAATAATTTCTTCATTGCTTCACGAATTTACTCCGGATTTTTTTTTGATCGGTAGAGATTTCGATATAATATAATCCCGAAGGGAGTCCGGAGACATCAATAGAGATTTCTGGTTTGAGGCTTATAGTTTGAAGATGAATAGCCAAAACCATTTCTCCGATCACATTGAAGATTGAAATTTCCTGGGCTGTTATAATTGTGAATTCTGCTCCCGATAGCCATCGGGAGTGCATTGTGAATTCGAAATCAACCGGATTCGGGAATATAAATATCTCCTGATTTCCGATTTCCTGAACCGATGCAATCACGCTAAAGATGGCTGCTTCCACTTCACACCCATTCAAATCCGTTGCAACTACATTGTAATCTCCGCTTGACTGTGCGATATAAAAGTAATCTGTTGCTCCGTTTATAATATTTCCATTGAAGTACCATTGATAAGATGTTGCTCCCTGGTTTGCAAGAAGAGTATCACCCATTTGTGTTATTCCTTGGGGTGCAGGATATGGATAAACAGTAATATAATTGGAAATTGTGATCGTATCGATCAATGTTCCATCTGTGGCGATGAGCGTTACATCATAATTACCGGGCGTGTTGTAACAAATATTCAGCGGGTTTACATCTGTGCTGGTGCCTGGATTTGCTCCGGCAAAAGCCCAGAGATAGGAAGTTGCATTGATAGAAAAATTGGTGAAGCCGGTACACGTGCCAGGGCAGATAAGTGAATCAACAGATTGAAATGAGGCTGTAATTGATGTGCAGGAGACAACGTTCAGGTTAAGTGTATCTGATGCATTGCAACCGGGATTGCTTACAGCAACAAAATAAATTCCCGATGTGTCAGCAATAAAAGTTGAAGATGTTGAGCCGTCCTGCCATAAATAATTTGTTATTCCAGCGCCCGCGGCATTCAACAGGATGCTCTGGCCCTGGCAAATGGTGGTATCATTTCCGAGGTTAATATTTACCTGCGGATAAATAGTAACCGGAATTATTACCGTATCAACCGAAGTGTTTACATAAGTACGGATCACGCGTACAAGAAAGGTTCCGGTGGAAGTAAAAACATGAGACGGATTAAACAACGAAGAAAAATTATTTACTCCGGATGCGATGTCGCTGAAATTCCACGATGCTGAAACCATTGAAGTGGTATCATTCATCATGAATACAGTTGTATCACCGAAACAGGTATTCGCGAAATTAATCGTCTGCGTAAAATTAATATTGTCGATGTATATGTATTCAGCGCAGTTGAGCGCGCAGCCCGGCGTGAACACAATATAGTCAAGTGTTGCAGGAGCAGTAAAATTGATTGTGTATTGCAACCAGTTTACATCGCTCACAGTATCGCAACAGCCAAGCAGTATGGCCCCCGGAAGCTGGTCGGTACAAATATTTGTTTGCGCCCCACCTGCAACAGGATTGCCATTGAATCCATAAACACAGACTCCGGTACATACACTGCTATAGAAACCTGAATCGCTTCTTTTTGCATAAAAGCTGATTCGATAAGAGTTTCCTGCAATAATTGGACTCGCCGGAAATTGACCGAAAGATTCTGCAGCGCCATTGGCATTTCCATAAGTTGCGAAACCCGCATATCCCAACCCGCTTTGAGCGCCTGTAACGGCCTGCGTTGTCCAACCCTGGAAAATGCAGTTCATATAGTCCGAGCTGTAGACAACATCAAGCCAGTTATCGGCTTTCTGTAATTCGCCGTTGCCAACAGGGCAAATGGTAAATTGCTCGAAGTCGGGATTGATAACTATATTCTGTGAGAAAGCCCATTGAGCTCCGAATAGTGAATAGGAGAAAATGAAGAGAAGAATTTTTTTCATGAGTAGCGGTATTAGGCCGGAGCAGTTTTATTGTTTAATAAATTTAGTGCGAAGAGTTTTTGACCCATTTGTTATTTCCAGGTAATAAATGCCGGGTGGAAGAAGTCGACAGTCAACAGTCCGCATCCCGATAGCTATCGGGAGACAGTTAGCGGCCATCAAAACCTTTTCGCCAACTAAATTATAAATCGAAACATCAACGGCTGTTCCAATCGTGCATCGTGCTCCCGATAGCCATCGGGAGTGCATTGTTAATTTGTCTTTAACCGGATTCGGAAAAACTGCAATTTCATTTTCATAATCCGGTTTCAATATGCTTA
>JBDTTM010000314.1:0-5184 GCA_039930605.1 Bacteroidota bacterium | reverse complement strand
CATGGCTGATAGCAACTTCTTCCGGATCAGTGTCAGATTTATTTTCAAACATCCGCTATGAAGGTCATCCTTGTTTATGGTATCTCGTGCTTTTCATTGCCTCAAAAATAAGCAGCAATATTGTGATGATGCAATCCATTCATCTTTGCATTGCAATCTCAACCGTCTATCTAATTTTTAAATATGCACCATTCAAAACTATAGAAAAGGTACTTCTCGTATTCGGATATTTTTTCCTGTATGAATACTGTGTCATTTCCAGGAACTATGCGATTTCCGTCCTGCTGATTACACTGCTTTGCATTTCATCCCGGCGAAACAACCGAATGGGAATGGTCGAAGGCATCCTGCTTTTTGCACTGTGCAATACCAACATTTACGGTGCTTTTATTGCCGGCGTATTTTCTCTATATATATTGCTGATGATGTACGAGCACCGGAATGACAGCAGCTACCTTATAAAATCACTTGTCCCTTCCGCATTTATCGTTGCCGGTTTTATATCCTTATATGTACAGGTTAGACCCGCCTCCCTGATGCAATACAACGAATATTACAAATGGAACAGGGGATTCGACCTCATCCATCTCCGGGACACCATCGCAAAACTTTTTGATGTTTACTTCCCCGTACCCTCGTTCAGGGTTTCCGGCTCATTCGGAAAAAACATTGTTGCTGATGCGCCTCTTGTAAAATCAATTATCGCACTCGTTGCATTTGCGTTAGCCTGTGTAACACTGAAGAAAAATCACGCGCTGCTAATATTGTATGCCGCCGGGACAACAGCGATACTGGGCGTACTTTATTTTAATACACATACTTCGTTAAGGCATGAGGGTTTTTTATTTCTGTTGCTTGTCATAGTAATGTGGTTTTACCGGAATGCACGCGATTCAACAAAAAGTGCGGGAACATTTTCAAACAGATTTTTTATGTTCATCCTAATTATACAATGTATTGGAGGCTGTATTGCCATTGGAAAAGAGATTGCTTATCCTTTCTCAAATCTACAGGCAGCAGGGCGATTTGTTGTTAGCAACGAGTATGATAAAGTAGATATTTCCGGTCTTCCCGATTATGTTATTTCTCCAATCTCAGCATTTACACACAAGCCAGTCTACTCAGCAGAAACAGGCACACTAATCAGGTTTATCAGATGGAATGATGAAAGAGAGGAAAGTAATGATGCAATTGTCAAAATTTTTGCGCGGGCTGATTCATTGGTCAAAAATGGAATGTCAAAAGCGATCATTGTTCTGAATAAAGGGTTGGTTGACTCACTGCAGCAACCGTTAGAAAGCTTTCCGATTAATGATTCTGCCCTCGTTACTTTTGCAAAGAAATTCGACAAACCTTCGCTGGTAGCAGATGAAAAATATTATTTTTATGAGGTAACGAAAAGGAAGTAGACAATAGACAATAAACAATAGACAATAAAACAGTAGACAGTTCGTCAAAGGCGAATCCGTCCTTCGGCGGAAACACAGCAGACAAAAAACGGCCAGCTGGAACGATAGTAGAATTTTTAACCGATTCTTACGTTAATTCTTCCTGCTGCCGGAACATGCATTCTCAAATCTAATTTTACCTTTGCAGGAATGAAAAAAATACTTTCTCTCCTTTTCCTGTTGTGCTCACTTTCGGTCTTTTCTCAGACAGAACGCAATAATGATTTAGTGCAATTCAGCGGAGTCGTTGTTGCCGGCGATTCCCTCGAACCGATTCCATTTACCAGCATCATGGTCCGCAATAGTTATCACGGAACTGTGAGTGATGTGTACGGTTTCTTCTCTTTTGTAGCTAGAATGAAGGATACCATTGAATTCAGTGCCATCGGTTTCAGGCATGCGGTATTTATTGTGCCAGATACCATCACTGATTTCCGCTGCTCACTCATACAAATTTTGAAAACAGATACGATCCGTTTGCCCGAGGTAACGATATTTCCCTGGCCAACCCTGGAGCAATTCAAAGAAGCTTTCGTCAACCTGAAAGTACCCAATGATGACCTCACGCGGGCCCAGCGAAACCTGAATAAGAATGAATTGAATTACCTGGCAACAACCATGGCAATGGACGGCAGTATGAATTTCCGGAATTCCATGGCAACACAACAAAGCAGGCTTTATTATGCCGGCCAGGTACCGACCTCTAACTGGCTCAACCCGATTGCCTGGGCACGCTTCGTACAGGCATGGCAGAATGGCGATTTCAAAAAGAAAAATACCGAAAAACCAAAAAGAGAAGAGTAGTACTTTTCATATATGAATAGAAAGCCACGTACTCTTTTCCTGCGTCTTACCGCCTGCATCACGCTATTGCTGGCATCATTTTTTTCACTTGATTCATTCGCGCAAACAGGAACCGTTTTAGGTACCATCAAAGACGCATCGAACAAACCCCTGTTTGGGGTCAGTGTTTCAGTCTTCGGAAAACCGTATGGTACCACTACTGATGAAAAAGGGGATTACTCACTCACTATTCCAGCCAACCAATCCCTCAAAATTATTTTTTCGTTTACGGGGTTAGACAGGGATTCTGTTTTTGTTGAGTTGAAAGAAAATGAAAAGCAGGAGATCAATAAAAAGCTTTCCGGCAAAGTGAAAGAACTCGGAGAAGTGATTATCGAAGACCAGTCGCTGAAGGGCACAAACGTTACCCGCATTAACCCGAAGATAATTTCTGTGCTTCCAACTGTAAACCAGAGCGTAGAAGACATACTCAAAACATTGCCGGGAGTGAGCAGTGCAAATGAATTGAGTTCTACATACAGTGTGCGTGGCGGCAACTATGATGAAAACCTGGTCTATGTAAATGACGTGGAGATATACCGGCCATTGCTTGTGCGTAGCGGTCAGCAGGAAGGGTTGAGTTTTATCAATCCTGATATGGTGGAGTCGATCAATTTTTCTGCCGGAGGTTTTGACGCTGTTTATGGCGACAAGCTCTCTTCTGTGCTGGATATTAAATACCGAAAGCCGGAAAAATTTGGATACTCATTGAATGGAAGCCTGCTCGGAGCCGCTCTTGAAATGGAGACAAGGAGTAAGAACAAACGCTGGACTGCTATTGGCGGCATCCGTTATAAATCGAATGCGTACCTGCTGAATACATTTGAAACGAAAGGAGAATACAAACCGAATTTTGTTGATGCGCAACTGCTGACCACTTTCGAAGCTTCTAAAAAATTCTCGATTGAAGTTTTGGGAAATTATGCGCGCAATATTTACAACCTCATTCCTGAAAGCCGCGAAACGAATTTCGGAACCATCACAGATGCAAAAAGGTTTACTGTATATTTTGAAGGTCGTGAAGAGGACCGTTATGAAACATATACAGGTGCGGTAACGGGCATTTATAAACCAACCGAAAAATTAAAACTGAAATTGATTGCTTCCGGCTACCACGCCGATGAGCAGGAAAATTTTGACATCCTCGGGCAGTATTTCCTGGATCAGTTGGAAGCGGATTTGGGCAAAGAAGATTTCGGGAATGTATTGTTCAACCTGGGCATCGGTTCATTCCTGAACCATGCCCGCAACCGCTTGAAGGCAACTGTTTACAACGGCGAACACAAAGGCGAATGGGTAGGAAATAAAATCCTTGTCCAGTGGGGCGTTAAAGCACAGCATGAAGAAATAGAAGACAAGCTGAACGAGTGGTATTACCTCGACTCATCCGGTTATTCGATTCCCTCCTACCGTGATCCCAACAATCCACAGATCATTTTGAATGATGTGGTGAATGCAAAAAACTTTCTAAGCAGCAACCGTGTGATGGGTTACCTGCAAAATACCTGGCAGATGGCCGACACAGGAAAGCTCGTGCTTACGACAGGTATTCGCGCAAATTACTGGGACCTCAACCAGCAGTTGGTTATCAGTCCGCGACTGTCCCTTACCTACAAGGCAAAGCACTGGAAACAATTCAGCATGAAATTTTCTGCCGGGTATTATTACCAGCCGCCTTTTTACCGCGAGTTGCGCGACATGAAAGGGGTTGTACATACCGATCTCAAAGCACAACAATCCATACACTTCGTCCTGGGAACGGATTATTTTTTCCTCGCCCTTGGAAGGGAGTTTAAGCTTACTTCAGAAATCTTTTACAAATTTCTCAATGAGCTGATCCCATATAAGGTGGATAATCTTCGGATCCGTTACCTCTCAAAAAATAACTCAAAAGGTTATGCAAGGGGAATAGACTTCCGCCTTTTCGGGGATTTTGTACCCGGTGTTGAATCATGGGCCTCACTTTCATTCCTCCAGACAAAAGAAGACCTGAGTGATGATTACTATTATGTAAAATACAACGCTGCAGGAGACGAAATTATTTCCGGCTATACCTACGACCAGGTTGCAACGGATAGTGTGCGCATAGAACCCGGTCAGATCCCCCGTCCTACTGACCAGCTGATCAACTTCGGATTATTTTTTCAGGATTATTTTCCAAAGTGGCCAACTTATAAAATGCAGTTAAGCCTGCTCTTCGGATCGAGTCTTCCATTTGGACCTCCCGGACCTGACCGTTACAAGGATGTTTTGCGTTCACCTACTTACAGGCGGGTAGATATCGGTTTCTCCAAACAGATCATAGGGGAAGATGTGAAACGACCGCCTAAAATTAAATTACTCAGAAAATTCGAGGCCATCTGGATTACTTTGGAAGTATTTAATCTTTTACAGGTTAACAACGTCTCATCATATATCTGGATTACTGATGTAAGCAACGACAGGAGATATGCTGTTCCGAATTACCTTACCGGGCGACAGCTGAATCTTCGCCTCAATTTCAAATTCTAAAAATGAAAAAAATATTTCTATCTCTTCTGTTATTGGTAAGCAGCACGCTTTCTTTTTCTCAGTCAATGATTTTCTGCGAGAAAGTTTCTCTGCAGGATGGCAAACCCGATAAACCAAGTCATATCTTCCGGATTGGAAGAGATGGCGGCTTCTTTCAACTCCTTGCAGTGCTCGACAAACCGGTAAACACCGCTGAAGTGAAGATTGATATTTTCAAGGTTGATGATACCGGGAAAGAATCCTTTGATGTAACTGTTACTGTCAATACACAGCCGGAATGGATTTGGTTTTCTAAACAGCTCAACTTTTTCAAAGGCGGAGACTACACCGTTTATGCATACACCGCCGAAGACAAACTGCTATGCACAGGAATGGTGAAAGT
>JBDTTM010000313.1:0-5189 GCA_039930605.1 Bacteroidota bacterium | reverse complement strand
TTTTTTCTTTGAGGTCACCTGGCAGGAATCCCAGGTTTTCGCCTGCTTCCACTGCAGGCCGGGTGAGTACAATTCTTTTGATTTCCCGGTTCTTCAAAGCCCTTACTGCAAGTGCAACAGCAGTGTACGTTTTTCCTGTTCCTGCGGGACCAATAGCAAAAAGGATATCGTTTTTCTCACTGCTCTCCACCATTTTTTTCTGGTTGGCCGTCTTCGCCCGAACCATAATTCCGTTCTGGCCGAATACAAGCACATCAGTCGGAGGAATCCCGTTTCCATTGGTTTCTTTTGCCTTATCAGAAAGAAAATGTTCAACATTGTCAGCAGTCAGGCTGCCAAACTTCTGGTAATGCTGAATGAGGCGGTTTATTTTTTCGCTGAAAAGGTGGATATTTTTTTCGTCACCTATAACCTTTATTTCACTGCCACGCGCGATGAGTTTCAGTTCAGGAAAATTTTTTCTGATTACTTCAAGATTGCTGTCATTGACACCAAAAAATTCCACGGGATTAAAGGTGTCTATCGGGATAATTACTTCGCTCAATGATTTATTTTTTTTATGAACTCCCTAAAATGCTTTATTGACAAGGCACTTGTAGAAGTTGTGCGTTAGAATAATTCAAACCTACTTGTTTAATACTTACTTTTGACTGGACTGGAAAACAGAGTTATCAACATACCATCCTTGTTTTTGTTTTATGCCGATTGTCACACTAACTACAGATTGGGGAACCCGTGACTATTACCTTCCTTCATTTAAAGGTATGCTTGCCACGCATTGCCCCAATGCAACAGTAATTGATATTTCGAATGAGGTGGACCATTTCGATATCTTACAGGCATCATTCATTTTAAAAAACTGTTATGAGAAATTTCCTGAAGGCACGATACACTTCATAGGTGTAAGAGGAAATGACACAAGGCAAAAATCGAATGGATATCTTTTAATTGAATGCAAAAAACATTTCTTCATCGGCTATGATAACGGGATCTTTTCACTTTCGCTGGAAGATGCTGAGAAGAAAATATTCCTGACAGGCATCAACGTAATTGCGCCGGAGCATGAAATCATGGAACGAATAGTTGAAATCATTGCATCAATATCGAAAGGAATTGGGCCGGAAACTTTTTGTTCACCTACGGAAGAGCTGATCAGTGTTATCAATTCAACACCTTCATTCGACCATGAATCCATCAGGGGGTCCATTATTTATATAGATTCATTTCAGAATATTATTTCCAATATCCCGGGTTCGCTTTTTACTGAAAAAGTCGGTGATCGTACTTTTTCTATTATAGTCAGGAACCATGTGTGTAAATTCAAAAAAGTTTATGCCCATTATTCCGATGCTGAAACGGGCGAACCGGTCTGCCTTTTTAATGAAAAGGGTTTGTTGGAACTGGCGCTGAATGGCGCAAATGCTGCAGGACTTTTGGGGGTAAAGGTGTTGGATAACATCCGTGTTGAATTCCAGGATTCAAATCATTTACCAAAAAAAGAGCGCCATTCGCCAAGTAATGCCACTGAGCTTACTGAAAATTAGGCTGAAAAAATACCCCTCTATTTTTTTACATAAAACTTTTGTCAGGAGAAAAATATATCCTATTATTGTAACCCGAAAACGGTTATTTAATAATTGCTTTAAATTTTTTCTTTGATGAATTTTATTTTGAATACACGATATACTCGCACGGGTACGCTAAACTCCTTGCTGCGAAATGAATTTGTAACTTATTCTGAACTACTATAATTAACTTAATCTATTTTTTATGAAATCAAATTACAATTACTTCAGTCGCCGGGCGCAATTTCTAAAACTATTCTTTATTGC
This sequence comes from Bacteroidota bacterium, assembly GCA_039930605.1. Lineage (GTDB taxonomy): Bacteria > Bacteroidota > Bacteroidia > AKYH767-A > 2013-40CM-41-45 > JAPLDB01. The sequence continues at coordinate 3,357 of JBDTTM010000313.1, read as the reverse complement.
AGTCATGGCATTTGTTTTGGGAACTCAGAATTCCTACGCCAGCCATGCTGCCGGCGGAAATCTTACTTACTGTCACGGAGTAGGTAACAATTACACACTTAATTTCACACTTTACCGTGATTGCTTTGGTATCCCCGCACCTACTTCCATTACTGTTAACATCAGTTCTGTAAGCTGCGGGTTAAGTTTTTCAGCGATCTTAAATCCAATACCGGGAACGGGACAGGAAATCACTCATCCATGTGCCGGAACATTCAGCACATGCCAAGGTGGTGCAGAGCCTGGAATTCAAAAGTGGGAATATGAGACCAACTATGCATTTCCTGCACAGTGTAATGACTGGACAATCAGCACAGCGGTTTCAGCAAGAAATGCTGCAATCACAACTATCGTAAACCCGGGTGGTCTCGACTTGTTTATAGATGCACATTTAGATAATTCATCAGTTGATAATTGCTCGCCTCAATTCAGCGTTGACCCCATTGTTTTTGTTTGTATTGGTCAGCCATTTGTATTTAACAATGGTGCACTTGACGCAGACGGTGATTCACTTGTTTATTCATTTATTACCCCAAGAAGTGCAGCAAATACAGATGTTGTTTACAACGCCGGTTATTCTGTAACAAACCCAGTGAGTTCAAACCCTGCTGTATCGATTGACCCGGTAAATGGAGATATCACATTTAATGCAACAGCACAGGAAGTTGGAGTAATGGCAGTGCTTATCCAGGAATACAGAAACGGCGTATTGATCGGAACGGTTATGCGAGACATTCAGATTTACACAGTACCTTGTATTAATTCACTGCCTACATTATCAGGTATCAACGGAACAACAAATTTTGCAATGACTGCATGTGCAGGTACGAACATCTGTTTCGATATTTTTTCTGCCGACTCTGATGCAGTTCAAATCCTGACTGTACAATGGAATAATGGTATTCCTGCAGCCACATTTACATTTGATAACAGCAACAGGCCTACCAGTCATTTCTGTTGGGCTACTCAACCTTCAGATGCACGTCCTCAACCGTATACATTTACAATTACTGTAAGGGATAACAATTGCCCTAGTACAGGTGCACAGGTTTACTCCTACTCTATCCTCCTTACTTCGCTTTCAGCGACTGCAACAAGCACTCCTGTTAGTTGTAACGGAAGTTTTAACGGAACTGTCTCTGCTACAGTAATCGGAGGCGTGAACCCGCTTCAGTATTTATGGAGCCCGGGCCAGCATGTCGGTCAAACGGTAACAGGTCTTGGTGCAGGCACATATTCAGTTTATGTATTGGATTCAAATGGTTGCCAGGCAACTCAAACAGTTGTGGTTACGCAACCTCCTGCAATGCAAACAACAATTTCTGCTTTGGTTGATGCAAGTTGCGGCACTCCTGGTAGCTTCGACATCACAACTATTGGTGGAACTGCCGGCTATACTTATTATACGAATACAGTACCTCCTTCCACAGGAACGCATGTTGTTGCACAGGGTGGCGGTTATACCGTTACAGTTCGTGATGCAAACAACTGCCGTACCCTTACACCGGTAACCGTTGGCAGCAGTGGATCACTTTCTGCAATTGAATCGCATACAGATGTTACCTGCAATGGTGCTTTGGATGGTACTGCTACACTTACGCTTACAGGAGCAACAGGAAATGAAGTGTTTGTTTGGACACCGAATGTAAGTATAGGAACTTCTGCAAGCGGACTTGCTGGTGGAAGTTATGTAGTAGACATTTCCAACGGAGCATGTTCTACCCAGGTAGTTATTAATATTGCTGAACCGACTGCAATCGTTGCTACAGAAACCCACACCAATGTAGGTTGTAATGGTGCATTGGATGGAAGCATTACTTTGAATGTAACAGGTGGTTCAGGTACATACAATTATGTATGGACACCAAACGTTTCAACCGGTGCTTCTGCAACCAGTCTGGCCGGCGGAACCTATTGTGTTGACATTACTGATGATAACCAGTGTACTGCTAACATCTGCGTAACACTTACTGAAGCAGATCCTATTGTATTAACTACTTCTTCTGCTCCTGCTTCATGCCTGCTTACCAACGGTTCTGCAACTGTTGTTGCAAGCGGTGGTTCAGGAAGTTATTCATATTCATGGTCTAATGGCGGAACAACTGCTACGATCAGCAACATCGGAACAGGAACTTATACTGTTGACGTGATGGATGCCGGCGGATGTATTGCTACAGCAACTGTGAATGTGAGTTCTACAGGTGTAAATGCTACTGAGACACATACTGATGCTACCTGCGAAAATGGAGATGATGGTTCTGCAACCATTACAGCTACAGGCGGACAGGCTCCATATACTTATGGATGGAGCCCGGTTGGAGATTCATCTGCAACAGTGAATGGGCTTGCTCCAGGTACTTATGTAGTAACTGTGACAGATTACCTCGGATGTTCAGTGATTGTTAATGTTGTAATCGGTTTCGTGAATCCTGCACCTTCGCTTGAACTTGGTGCTGATTCAGCAGCTTGTATCGGAACTACTGTTACACTTGATGCGGGAGCAGGCATGACTTCTTATTTATGGAGTGATAACAGCACCAACCAGACACTTGATGTTACTGCAGCAGGTGCTTATGGCGTGGTTGTGACTGATGCAAATGGATGTCAGAACTCTGATCTTATCAATGTTTCTTTCGTTCAGTGCGCCAACGCATTGATCAGGCATTCTTCAGGTGCAGAGTTTTCAGTTTACCCGAACCCTGCGCACAATATGCTTAACATCAGTATCAGCAATGTGAAGAATGAAAATGTAAAGGTTGAGTTGAGCGACATTCTTGGAAACAAGGTTTATACTGCAACTGAGAAGTCAACAATCGGTTACAAATCGAATATTAACATTTCCTCAATTCCTTCCGGAGTATATCTTTTGAAGGTTCAATACCTGAATGAGGTGAAGACTATTAAAGTAGTAAAGAATTGATTTCATATTCTTAAGTTATGAAAGGGGGTGCTGGTTAGCACCCCCTTTTGTTTGTTAAACAGGGCCATTTTCAGGCTGCATTTATTTTTAATCCGGCTTGACTCATATGGAACATTTTTCCTATTATTGTATCCCGATTTGGATGAGGATCAAATAAGTTAACATTTTGAACTGTGGATATATTTTTTCACCCTGAATTTGTTTCTGTTCGCATAAGATTCTTGTTATCAAGCCCTGTATTTAGCTAAATTGCTATATAATTATCTTCAATAGTAACCTATAATAAACTATTCTAACGTGCATATTATGACAACTAACTACTCCAGATTTTGCTCTAAGGCAAACTTTTTAAAACTGTTTCTCATTGCCGCATTTACACTGGTGATGGGTGTTGAACG
>JBDTTM010000312.1:0-5191 GCA_039930605.1 Bacteroidota bacterium | reverse complement strand
TTGATAAAACGAAAATCATTACGGTACAGATTTCAGACCGGCTCGATTACAACGTGGCTTCCAATATGGCCAATGCCATCGGAAAAAAAATAAATGATATCAACCGGCAGATTACAATTGAAAACCTATCCCGGAAAACCGAAATTTTTGAAACCCTTTCCAAAGATCTCCGGGCAAGCTCCAGTAAGGAATATTCACAGATGGACAGCCTGATGAAAAATATGCAACGGTATATCACAAGCTCTGTCCAGGATAAGAGTTACCGTGAACTCCTAAACATGAACATGGAAAACCTGAATTCAAAGAGCGAGGAATATTTCAAGAACCTGCTCGAATCATACAAGTACCGGCTTTATTCTATGTATTCTCTACAGGAAAAAAACCTGCCTACCATATCCGTTCTCGAAAAGGCTTTGCCGGATAAATACTCAAAATCTGTAAATAACATCGTTGTGTATCCATTACTTGTCGTTTTTGCTTTTTTCATACCACTTTTTGTTTTTTACCTGCTGATGAAGACAATTCCGCTCCTGTTTTATGTTAAGAGGAAATCAACCGAAATGAAAAGTCGGGGGTAACCGGGAAATATTCCTGAACTATTCGATTTCATTTTCGTATTGCATTCAAGTTTTACCGGGCCGCCTCGTTTAGATTTCACTTGAAACCTGCATTTTCATTTCGATCACTGCTGAAAATTTTCGGCATTGTCCTCCTTTCTGTTGGGATAACAGTTTTATTGACTGGTTTTTTTTATGGTGATGAGGTCAAAAAGCTGCTCCTTGACAACATCAACAAAAACCTGAATACCGAAATACAGGTGCAAAAAATAAATTTCTCCATCATCAGGCATTTTCCTTATGCATCTGTAGAATTGAATGATGTAGTTGCAAAAGGTTCCCGCGCGATAAACAAGAATGGGGAGGTTGAGCAAACAGGCAAGGATACCCTGCTAAGGGCGGGGAAAATCTCTCTCCTTTTTAACCTGATGGGCATTTTCAGCAAGGATGTTAAAATTAAAAAAATAATCCTGTCGAATGCAGTTGTCAATGTGAGCGAATATGAAAACGGAAGTGATAACTATCACTTCTGGAAAGCGTCCGGCGACAGTTCACACACAGTAGTTGACCTCGAAAATGTAACGCTGGATCATGTCGGGATCACCTATTCAAATAAAGACAATCAACAGAAATATGTTTTTCGATCGGTGAATGGAACATTGAGCGGAAAATTCTCCAGCGATCAGTTTGAGTTGAAAGTAAATGCAAACCTTGTTGCAGACCATTTCTATGTCGGAAAAACGGATTATATCCAGAACAAAAAGGTTAAAATCAGTTCTGTTCTGAAAGTGAACAATGCCACAAAAGTGTATGAGTTCCAGGACTCGCAGGTACGCATTGCAGATTTGCTTTTTGACATTTCGGGGAATATCACCTCGCTGCCTGCAACAACACGACTCAACCTGCACGTGAATTCACATGAAGCTGAATTGAGCAATATGCTCAGTATGCTTCCGCCATCATTCTCCAATTATTTTTCAGGATTTAATTCCAGGGGAAAATTTATCTTCCAGTCAGATGTTTCCGGGAATGCAGGCGAAGGCCATTCTCCCGATATCCGTTTCGCTTTCTCTCTCGCCAACGGATCGCTGAGCCCGGAAAAGAGCTCTGTGGTCCTCGATCACCTGGCACTGAACGGAACATTTGCAAGAAGTGCATCCAAACCGGCAGCGCTTGTCATCAATTCATTTAACGGAACTTTGAATGGCCGTGCCGTTGGCGGGAATTTATCAATCCGGGATTTTGACAATCCATATCTTACGCTCTATGCGAAAGCAGATCTGGACCTGAATTCTCTCCGCGCATTTATTAAACATGATACCCTGGAATCCCTGAACGGAACCATGAAGCTGAATATTTCATTTGCCGGAAAAATCAAGGACTTAAAGCAATATGCTTCTTCCGGGGATTACCAAAGTGATGCATCCGGAACAATTTCACTGGAAAATGTTTCGTTAAAGCTGAAGAAAAATCCACTGGAATATAAAAACATCAACGGTACTTTTCTGCTTCACGACAACAACATAGACATCCTGGCGCTGGACGGAAATATTTCTTCCACCGACTTTCATCTCACAGGGTCGCTTAAAAACTTTATTACGTTTTTGCTCATTCCCAACCAGGAAGCCATCATGAATATTGCTGTGTCTTCATCCCTGATTGACCTGAATGAAATACTTGAAAATAAATCTGTAGCTGCGGACGCAGACACTTCGTATAAAATAAAAATAAACCCACGGCTTGTTTGCAGCCTGAATATCTCCGCGACAAAATTAATCTTCAGAAAATTTGAAGCAGCCAATATCAGAGGGATGATTCACATCGAAGACCAGGTGATTACCAGTCCAAACCTGAACTTCAATGCAATGGAAGGATTGGTAAACATGAGCGCAACTATTGCTACCAACAGGAGGGACAGTGTGCTCATTGGTTGCAGGGCGAAGGTTTCAAAAGTCAACATTACCGAGCTGTTTACTCAAATGGAAAATTTCGGGGAGCAAACAGTTACAGACAAAAATCTGAAAGGGAAGGTGAGCGCTGATGTGGTCTTTAGTTCATCCTGGACGAAGGACCTCACAATTAATCCGGCGAAGGTGAATGCTGAAGCCGACATCACAATTGACAATGGTGAGCTGAATGATTTTAAACCCATCCTGTCACTTTCAAAATATTTGAAACTGGCAGACCTGAAGCACATCCATTTCTCCACGATGAAAAACGTGATCCATATTTACGACAGGAAAATTTTCTTTCCTTCCATGGAAATCAACTCCAGTGCATTGAACCTGAATGCAAGCGGCACCCATGACTTTGATAATATAGTTGACTACAAACTGAATATGTTACTCAGCGATGTGCTTGGGAAGAAAGTCAGGGATCAGCACACAGAATTCGGAATGATTGAAGATGATGGACTTGGCCGCACGAAACTTTTTCTTTCTATGAAGGGCCCGGTAGACAATCCAAAATTTACATACGATAAAAAGGCGGTTTCTCAGAAAATAGCGCAGGACCTGAAATCCGACCAACAGAATGTGAAGCAGCTTCTGAAGCAGGAGTTTGGAATCTTCAAAAAGGATACAACGCTCAGGCAGGAAAAGAAGAAAAAAGATGAAATGCAGATTGACTGGGATGAACAGGAAGAAAAATAATGGCTTGTACCCTGAATTACAGTCAAAAGATTGTTCATTTTCTGCAAGTGAAATTGGAAATAGGTAGCCCTGTATGAAATCTTCGCATTACTTTTGAACCCGTGAACATATACGCCCAAAAACAACGCTGGAAACTTTTGTTGCTTACAGCTGCTTTACTGATCGGGGCTGCCTCATTGTGGTACACGAATAAGCTGGTAAAAAACCTGGCCGACGAAGAGCGTAAAAAAATCAATTTATGGGCAGAGGCAACAAAGAAGCTGGCTGACGTAAGCGAACTGAATACTGACCTGGGATTTCCTTATGCTGTGATCAGCGACAATACCACTATTCCGGTCATTCTTACTGATTCATCTTTTAGCCTGATAACATACCGGAACCTGGATTCGCTCAAGATGCTTGACAAGCGCTATGCATCCTCACAAATTACTGAGATGCGCGACAGCCATGAACCGATTGAAATCGTGCTGCCCGGGCAGAACAAGAACTATATTTTATACAAAGACTCAACGTTGCTTGTCAAGTTGCGCTATTATCCATATTTCCAGTTGTCGGTGATAGCCCTGTTCCTGTTTGTGAGTTATTTGGCTTTTAGTAATTCCAGAAAGAGCGAACAAAACCAGGTGTGGGTCGGCATGGCAAAGGAAACAGCGCATCAGTTAGGAACACCATTGTCATCTTTAATTGCGTGGATGGAAATCCTGAAGATGAAAGGATTGAGCAGCGAGTACACGGGAGAAATTCAAAAAGATATTCAGCGGTTACAAACCATCACTGACCGTTTTTCGAAAATCGGTTCGGCGCCTTCTTTACAAAAGGAAAATGTGCAGGAAGTGCTGGATCATTCCATCAACTATATCAAAACGCGTACTTCAGACAAGATCAACTTTTCTTTACAGAATAATTCCAGTGCCCAGGTTTTCGCACCGATGAATGTGCCGTTGTTTGAATGGGTGATTGAAAATATTCTGAAGAATGCCATTGATGCAATGACAGGAGAAGGAAAAATTTCCGCTACCATTACCGATCAGCAGCAGTTTGTATATATTGACATTGCTGATACAGGCAAAGGAATTACAAAATCAGCATTTAAAACAGTTTTCAAACCGGGTTTTACGACTAAGAGCCGAGGCTGGGGACTTGGACTTTCGTTGAGCAAGCGCATCATTGAAGAATATCATGACGGGCAGATTTTTGTGAAACATTCTGAGCCGAACAAGGGAACTACATTCCGGATAGTGCTGAAAAAGTAATCTCACCGAAGTACGAATTAAATACGAATTTACGAATAAGTAAAAACGGAGTTTCGTTTTTACATCTGAGCAATTCACTATTAGTTATTAATGCCTGGCATTTATTTACATATTCCTTTTTGCAGGCAGGCCTGTCACTATTGTGATTTCCATTTTTCAACTTCGCTCAAGGCAAAGGATGATTTTTTGTACGCGCTTCAAGCAGAAATTAATATTCAGAGAAATTATTTCGCTACCGGATCTTTACCAACTGCCGACAACAAACTGCAAACTATTTACTTTGGAGGCGGAACCCCTTCGTTGCTGAGTGGCGAAGAAATAAAAAGCATCCTTGATACAATCAGGAAAAAATTCATTGTTGATGACGATGCAGAAATTACGCTTGAAGCAAATCCGGATGATCTTACTACGGCTCAATCGAAAACACTGAGGGATGCAGGCATCAACCGCCTGAGCATCGGCATACAAAGTTTCGATGATGCAGATTTAAAATGGATGAACAGGGTTCATACTTCAGCCCGGGCGATTGAATCCGTGAAGTACGCGCAGGACAGGGGATTCGATAACATCACGATTGATCTTATCTATGGAACTCCGTTGCTGAGCGATGAACAATGGAAGAAAAATCTTGAAATTGCTTTTGCGTTGAATGTGCAACACCTTTCCTGTTATGCCCTCACCGTTGAGCCGCGGACTGCGCTTGCGCATTTGATTGCAGAAAAAAAACAAA
>JBDTTM010000311.1:0-5194 GCA_039930605.1 Bacteroidota bacterium | reverse complement strand
AAAAAAGCCGGCTTTTCAACCGGCTTTTAAAGATTTTCTAAATTAATATTTCAGGAATTTTACCTGTTTGGCAACCTCCAGCGGATTTGGAATTTTATTCACCACTTTGAGATAGTAAACACCTTCCGGAAGGTCGGCAACGCTCACTTCAACGTCATTGTAACCGGCTTGTGCTTCGACATTCTGTCGCAAAACAATCTGCCCAACCATATCAGCAACCTCAACAGTAACACTTCCATCAACAGGCTCATAAAAATTCAGGGTTACATTCTTAGCTGTAGGATTCGGAGAAAGACTGAGCAGTGAATTTTTGCAGCTAACACTAACAATGTCACTGTAAGAAAACGCACCGTTGACATCTACCTGCCTTAAGCGGTAATAAATTTTACCTGAACACAACACGGCATCCGCAAATTGATAGTAGAGATTACCATTCGAAGTTCCGGGGCCAAAACCTTTTACAGATCCAATTGAACTGAAATTTATGGCATCGGTACTTTTTTCTACCTCAAAGTGATCATTGTTGATTTCAATAGCGGTGATCCATTTACACGAAACTTTGTTGTTCACTTGCTCCGCTGCAAAATATAATATTTCAATAGGAAGTGGCGTTTGAGATTGCACTGTTGCAAAATCAGAGAACCCGCTTAACCCGTTTCTACGTGTTTGTGCAGCGGTACTTGGAATCCAGCAGGCGCCCGGCAAACCGAATGCACATGAACCTGATACTGCCTTCACTACTGTCCATCCTGAACCTGCATTGTTCGTCATCCCTACATTGTACATCGTTGCATTGTATGTTCCGGTCGGTGCTCCGATGCTGGCATCAATATTCCAATATCCATGATCGAAGTATGGCAGTGCAGCATAAGTTGCAGTTACACATTCACTGGCTGCAGGGCCAGGACCTGGAAAAGGACAATTGGCTCCGCCCCATGTTTTAAACCGTGCCAATAAATTATAGGGTCCCGTTGGTGTTGCAGTGAAATTGATATTCGCCAATTCGTATCCTTTGGAAGTTTCTCCGACAGGAAAATCATAAGAAATACCTCCGGTAGGAATCGCTCTTCTCAACAGGCCTTCCACATAGCTGTTTGCAGGAGCACCAAAGCCGGGTGAACAGGCTGCACTTAGACTATTCGTCACATTCACTTCCCGAACAGTACCAACTCCGGTAATAATTTTTCCCTGGGTGAGTGTAAGCACTCCATTGGCACCGAGAATCAGATCACTTGTTACATTATTAAACAAGGATAGACTTGAAGGTGCAACCTGGTTCATCGTTACATGATTGAGTGTGAGATTCGCTCCGTCATTCCGATATTGTTGAGCAACCCCGCTTCGATAAGTAAATGTAATTGTGCTTGCACCGCCATGTCCGGTGAAACTTGTATTCCCGTTATAATTGAAAAAATTACCACCAACTTCAAGGTTTTTTGTGTTTACATCCACCACGCCATTCGGGCCATTAATTGAGAAATTACCCCTTGCATAAATATTGGTATTGAATGTTAAAGTACCGGTGCTTTTCAAAACGGTGACATTGTAAAAATTATTTATGGCAGCCAGGAATGCACCGTTGATAGTTTGATTCAATCCACCGATAAATGAGACCGTACTTCCGGCCATACAATTAATTGTTCCGTTGTTTGTAAAATTACCGCACACACTTAAAGTAAAACCTGCATTGATTGTAAGCGAAGCACCTGCATTGATTGTAATATCTTTTACTGTTTGGTTAGCTGCCAGAACTGGCATTGGCCATGCTCCTGATGCGATAATTGCACCCACCTGGTTCGCACAATCCGGTACTGCACCACAATTATTCGGATACCAGTTCGGCAATGTTGTCCAGGTTGACGTGGTGGAATTTTGCCATGTCATGCTTGGTGGATTGCTATTTAAAATTGTTCCGTTCCAGTTCATCGTAAAACCGGTCGTAGATGTAGTGAAGTTACTCACGTTTAATAGGAATGTGGCCGTCATGTTTGCTGGGATGTTGACCGCCTGGTTGAATCCTCCGCACTGAGTAAATGCCTGCGCTGATGGAATGGTAGCAGCAACTCCCATGCAGGTAAGTGACAGTCCTGTTGTTCCAACTGCTGAATAGTTACAACTGTACCAGGGGAAAGAAGCACCTGTCATTAAATTGCTGCAATAATTCGTTACAGTAGGGAAAGAGTGATTCGGATTATTGTTCCAGACAGTATCCACGCACCAGATCATAAAGTCATAGTCATTAGGAGAATTTGGTGTGATTGTAAATTGTAATGTTTGTGGCCCGGTCACAGAAAACAGGTACCATGCAGCCCCTCGTTCACCGCTGCCAAGACAGGATCCATTCGTAAAATCGCATACATTTCCCGTTCCCTGGAAACCGGGATTCGCGACTGTAAAAGAAGAACTGTTGCACACATTGATTGGCAATACACAATCTTGTTGAGGGATGGGAGGGAAAGGATTATTGCCATCCATTACACATATTTCAAATGTTCCTGTATTGGCGGCAGTTCCATCAACACGTACATAATAGGTAGTACCAATCGTGAGTCCTGTAGCGGTAATTTCTGAACTGCGGTTAGTTGCGAATCCACACGTAGCAGGTGCATTGTCGTTGCAAAAAAGCATCGTAAAGGCGCCACCACAACCAGTTGGCAAAGAATACAAAGCAATCTGGGAATCGAACATAGTCAACAATCGTGTTCTGATTCTCATCTGCGTGTTGGTTGCAACAAATGAATACCAGACAGTATTTAAACTACCTCCTGTCCAACAGCCCGGCGCGACTCCGGAAGACGGTTCACCTGTACCGGTCGAGCATCCGTTGTCACCCTGGATTGGTGCCCCAACAGTAAGTGCGATTGCACCGGTGCATAAATCATTGAGTGGTGTGCATCCCTGGATACCGCAAATCCTGAAGTTGCCGGGATTGGTACCGTTGTTTGACCAAATCCTGACGTAATATGTGATGCCGGCTCCGGCAGGTGTAATTGTTAAAGAAGGCATCGTACCATTGCTGTTATCGTCACAACTTACCAGTCCCAACGCTCCGCAGGAAGTTGTATAAATTGCCATCGACAGATCCTGGGCAGAAGGAGCAGTACCCAGGTCAACATTTATTTGATGTGGTTGATTGGACAATGAATTGAACGTAAACCAAACATCCGGTGTCACTCCATCTGTAAAACTTCCGCAACCGGGAAGCACTGCTGCTCCCGCAGGAGAAGGAGTCGCACAATTATTATTATAGTCGATTGGTCCGACACAACTTGCCCCAACCGTTATTGTGAATGATTGCGGTGTTGCGCAATTATCATAGGTCAGTACCGGTGGAACTGAACCGCTAATGGATAAATCCCATCCTGCAAGACAAGGTGTAAATCCGCCGCTGTCATAATCAATTACGATATAATATGTATTTCCGGCAGCAAGCGTAGCATTTGCAAATGAGAGAATTCCACCACCAACACTTGTTACGCTTCCAACACATGTAGCTCCGCCGACACATGGTGGATTATAGTATATGAACATGCCCGGGTTCGAACCCACAGTGGTGTTATTAAGATTGAAAGTTGCGCACATGGTTGCGCACGGTGTGAATTTGAAAACATAATCTTCTCCACGCTCAACGAGGCTTCCGCAAGCTGCATCGCTGTCCACGTCATTCGCGAAACCGCAAGTTGAGAGGAGGGCAGGGGAAGAATAATTAAATGGCAATGAAACACAACAAGCTGAAATGTCCGTTGCATAGGTGCAATCTCTTCCGGGTGGACGAATATTAAACCTGAAGTAACCGCGGTTATTATTATTCGTTGTGTCTTTTGAAAATACGCGAACCCAATATTGTTGTGAAACGCACGGTTGCCCGGTTATGTTGATGTATGAAGTAGCGTTGGTTCCGGCAGGCCCGGCAGAGCCAAAGTTGCAAGCTACAACTCCACCCACAGGACAGGAATTGAAGACTTCTATTCCAACACCATAATTTGCTGCACCTCTGCAATCAACACTGTCGGTGAATAATTCAAAGTTTGTAATGTTTGCCGGTTTTGTAAATGTATACCACACATCACTCGTTGTTGCAAAACCACCGCAGGATGGCAAGCCAACTGTTTGTGTGGCATGCAATGTTGTTCCGACAGATGAAATCAATGATGAGCCCGCGGTAAATCCCATGAGGAATGCACCTGCACAATCATCATGAGGATGAACAACAGGTGTGAACCTGTAAGATCCGCCATCAGCAGGTTTCGTTGATATGTTCTGATTTTCAGGAACTGTTTTGCTAATTGTTGTACCGGTAAAAGTAGTCCATGCCAATACATCGTTTGAGCAAAAACCATTGATGCCGATAGATGCCGATGGTGGTGGTGCAACAGGAAGTCCATAATTAACACTTCCGTTTCTTTTATACCTGAATTCAATAATATTCGGTGAAGCAACGTTTGCGTTATTACATATACGTGCCTGGAAAGAAATTGCAGAGTCGCTACCTGTCTTATCCCAATACATGCCTTTCCATTCGATAACCAGGACGCGTGTTGCAGCTCCACCAAGATTTTTATAAGTCACTCTTCCCCCTGAAACTGGATCGAGTTTTAAATCATCCCAAAGTGGTGCAATCATCCTGTATGGATTTGCTGCCAGGTTATTTACCGGAAGGGAAGACGGAGGTGCAACATCAGTCGGATTGGCCGTGTTCTGTATTGCAAGCCATCCATTTGATGAAACCCAGAAAGTTGTTGTGGCCTGTGGATACCAAACCCCGCCATAAAAGAATCCACCCCAACCGGCAACCAGTGAAGCAGGAAATGAAACCAGCTGGTCGTCTGTATTTGGAGCAGTAATCAGGTCAACCTGTCCGGCAGATGAGCTGTTATAAACCAGCGCACCCGCTGGTTGCGAGTACGAATAATTGATCCCGTTTGGTTGCGAGAAGCTGTTGTAATTCAAGCACAGCAAAAAAGCCGGCAGCAGAAAAATACATTTCCTGGAGGAGTAGATTGATTTCATTGGCACTGAATTTTTGGTTGTTGACGAATTCTTAAAACGCAGATTCACAAATTGATTGCATAAATATAATCGAAAAGAGCGTCCTATACAAGAACACTTTCAATCTTCCGCACAGCAAATGCCTGCGCAGTCAATACTACGTTTTAGGTGAATAGCCCGGATGGTCAGCGTACTCCTTGCCTGC
>JBDTTM010000310.1:0-5218 GCA_039930605.1 Bacteroidota bacterium | reverse complement strand
GAATATCAAAACAAATTTCATATCCGGGGAATGCACTGATCGTATGCTGCGATCCACCGTTGATGCCAGTCATGCCAGGACTTTGATTGGAATAAGACATTACAAAAAGAATGACATCCCTTGTAGTGCTTCCGATCATCAGCCCATTTCTGTATTCCTGGATTTCATATACTATGATTCCGACCTGCGTTGTATCAGGATGTATGAAAATGTCACCGGTAGTAGCATCAAAGCTTACAGCAGGAGAAGAAATCAAAGGTTGCTGAAGTGTCAATGGCGGATTGTAAACCATTTGCGAATTGGGGGCACTCCTTGGAGTAACGAGCACATAAACCAATGAATCCCCGTCAGGATCGATTGCACCATTGTTAAAATGAAAATCCTGGTTGGGATAGGCGATAAAAAAAGGATCATTTGTAAATTGCGGAGAGGAATTGTCTGTCAATGAATTGTCCAGCCTTGCTTCGACCACAAGGTCGGTTGAAGGATTTTGCAAAGTAGTAATGACTCCATTCCGGCAACAATCAACGATGCTGAAACTCCAATCCGGACATTGGCCCATGACAACGTCTACTTCATATTCCCAAAGCTCCATGCCCATCTGGCTTCCTCCATTACATATAGTAGTATATCCGTTGCAGGCATGTGTAACTTCATGACCAGTGTTTGCAACAGGCATCATCAGGTATGTATTGCTGTATCCGCAGGTTACGGAGGATACATTTAATGTGAGGTTGCCAAGCATAGCACCGGAACAGTCTCGGTAAAATGAACAATGAATTCTGTAATTGGGTCCATTCAGATGTGTGTAACTGATGTCGAAACCTGCCTCGTGACAAGCCTTTGCAGATTGGAAACCAACCAGTGACATAAATAAAATTAGGATGTAGTTAAGGCGTGTTTTCATCTCAGAAAAATTAAAAGGTTAGTAAAAGAAAAACGTTGTGTGGGTCATCAAATCAACCCCGAAAAAATCGAGTACTAAGTTATAGAAAAAAATACGTGTAAACCAAATCCTTTTAGGCGGAATGCTTTAGTAATATTTAACGCTTAAAACAACTTTTCCCTGTTGTACGTTTAGTACCTTTGGGGCCAGCAGCCTTTCACGTAAGCAGCCGTATCACGCAAAGGCGCAAAGCCCGCAAAGAAAAAGAGAAATACGAAATCGTGCAAAGACCTCCAAGAAACAGTGAACTACGAAAATTCGTAATTGGTATTTTCGTAGTTCCCATTCGTACCTCGTTGAAATAAAATGGATAACTATCAACTCTTAATTTCCAAACTTGACGCATTTATCCGCAAGTACTACAAGAATCAATTGATTCGCGGAGGTATTTATGCGTTTACACTGGGGTTGGCATTTTACCTGGTGGTTACTATGCTGGAATCGGCGGGACATTTCAATACGGCCATGCGAACAGTGCTTTTCTATTCATTTGTGGCAGGGATACTTTTTATCATCTGGAGATTTGTTACGATTCCGCTTTTTCATCTTTATAGAATTGGAAAAATTATTTCACATGAACAGGCAGCGCGAATAGTTGGAGAGCATTTCACAGAAGTGAAAGATAAGTTGTTGAACGTCCTTCAATTGAAGGAAAAGTTGACTATTGACACCGAACTACCAACTACTAACACCGAACTTCTTCTGGCTTCGATCAATCAAAAGGCGGCTGAGTTGAAGCCTGTGCCATTTGTGGGTGCGGTGAATTTTTCGGAGAATAAAAAATATTTGAGGTATGCGGCAATACCATTTCTTATTCTGGTTGTGGTGCTTTTTACTGCGCCGAGTTTGATCAGGGACAGTACGAAGCGATTGATGGATCACACCACCTATTTTGAAAAACCTGCTCCATTTAGTTTTGAGTTGCAGAATAAAAGTCTGAAAACCATTCAGCAGCAGGACTTCACTTTAGACATAAAAATCAAAGGACAGGAAGTACCATTGGAAGCATTTATTGAAATTGATGGCAACCAGTTTAAGCTGGAAAAGGAAAACCTCACCACCTTTCATTATACTTTTAAGAATATCCAGAAAAATACGGACTTTAAATTTTTTGCGGATGGATTTTATTCCAAAGAATATTCATTAGAGGCATTGCCAAATCCTGTGTTGATGAATTTTGAAATCGCGCTTGATTATCCCGCTTACCTGAAAAAGCCGAACGAGAAATTGCAAAATACAGGAGATCTTCTTATTCCCGCCGGAACAAAAGCGACATGGAAGTTTCATACACGCAATACGGAATCGCTGAAACTTTCTTTTGAAGATACCATCATTTCCCCCCAGGAATCCGGCGACAACCTGTTTGCTTTTACAAAACGTTTTACCAAAAACGACTCCTATTCAGTTCAGGCAGCCAATCATTTTATGCAAAGCAACGACTCCGTCCGCTATGCGATTTCAGTGATTCCTGATCTCTATCCGAGCATCAGTGTGGAACAGCAACAAGATTCATTTTCAACCAAACGTCTTTATTTTAAAGGATTGATAAAAGATGATTATGGTTTTACAAAACTCACTTTCAATTATCATTTCTTAAAATCCGGAGATAGTACACAATCAAAAAACAGCAAACAGTTCAGTGAGAATCTGAGCGTAAACCGCAATTCAACAACAGATCAGTTCTTTCATTTTTGGGATGTAACAGACGTGAATGTAATTGCAGGTGATGAAATCGAATACTATTTTGAAGTGAGCGATAACGATGGAATCAATGGTGCAAAATCGACCCGTTCACAGTCACAGGTTTTTAAAGCGCCTACACTTAAAGAGATTGCCGAGAACTCATCGAAAAATAATGATAACTTAAAAAGTGACCTGAAGGAAAGTATTGCTGCGGCGAAACAGTTGCAGAAGGACATGACTGACCTCAACAACAAGTTGATGGACAAAAAGGAAATGGCCTGGGACGATAAAAAGAAAGCCAATGAGTTGCTCAATAAACAGATGGACCTTCAGCGCAAACTCGAGGACCTGAAAAATAAAAACCAGCGGAATAACGAGGAGAAAAGTGAATACAAACCAGTCGACCAAAGTTTACTGGACAAGCAAAAACAGTTGCAGGATTTGCTGGAGAAGATGATGACGCCGGAGATGAAAAAGATGCTGGAGGAATTGCAGAAGATGATGGAACAGGCGAATAAGGAAGACGTGCAGGACCAGTTGAAGCAAATGAAGATGGACAACAAGGACATGGAGAAGGAAATGGAGCGTGCCCTTGAACTCTTCAAGCAGCTTGAGTTTCAGCAGAAAATGCAGGACAATATTGACAAGCTGAATGACCTCGCAAAAAAGCAAGATGATCTTTCAAAACAATCAGAAGATAAGAATTCGGACAGCAAGGATCTCAAAGACAAGCAGGATGATTTGAGTAAACAGTTCGATGACTTCAAGAAAGACATGGACGACCTTGAAAAGAAAAATGAAGCTTTAGAGGAGAAGAACAACCTGGAAAAATCTGATCAGCAGGAAGAAAGTATTTCACAGGATCAGAAGGAAAGCTCGGAACAGTTGGCGGGGGATAAAAAAGGCAAAGCCAGCAAGAGCCAGAAGAGTGCAGCACAGAAAATGGATCAGCTGGCAAAGAAGATGGAGCAAATGCAATCCGCCATGGAAGCGGAACAGCAGGAGGAGGACATGGATGCTTTACGTGCCTTGCTTGAAAACCTGTTGCACCTTTCTTTCGACCAGGAAAAGCTGATGGGAGATTTGGCCACGATGGATGTAAACAATCCGCAATATTTGAAAGCCTCACAGCAACAACGCAAGCTGAAGGACGATGCAAAAATGATTGAGGATTCCCTTTTTGCACTCAGCAAACGCGTGGTAGCCATCGCCGGCAAGGTGAACCAGGAGATCAGTTCCATTAATATGAATATGGATGAGTCGCTGGATAATCTTGAAGACCGCATGGTTCCACAAGCCCGTAGCCGTCAGCAGTTTGCCATGACCAGCATCAACAACCTGACGCTTATGTTGAGTGAGGCATTGCAACAAATGCAGCAGCAGGCACAAAGCAAACCCGGACAAGGCAGTTGTAAAAAGCCAGGAGGCGCAGGAAAGAAGCCATCACTTTCTGAGATGAAAAAAATGCAGGATGAGTTGAATAAGAATATGAAAAAGGCGAAGGAAGCGATGGAAAAAGGCGGTAAGACGCCCGGTAAAAAAGGCAAGCCCGGAGAAGGCATGGGCATGAGTGAACAGCTTGCAAAGATGGCTGCACAACAGCAGTTTATCAGGGACCAGTTGCAGAAATTCAACTTGGACCAGAACAAAGACGGGCGTAACTCCCTTGGAAACCTGCAGGAAATCCAGCAGCAGATGGAAGAAACTGAAAATGATATTGTAAACCGGAATATCACAGAACAAACGTTGAACCGCCAGCAGGAAATTCTGACCCGCCTCCTCGAAAGCGAGCGCGCAGAGCGGGAACGAGACCAGGACGAGCAGCGGAAAAGTGAGGAAGCAAAAAATTACCAGAAGCGTAACCCTCCCGCATTTGAAGAGTATAAGAAATTAAAGCTGAAGGAGATGGAATTGCTTCGAACCGTTCCACCTGAATTGAACAGCTACTACAAACAAAAAGTCAACGATTATTTTCAAGCCATCGAGAATCAATGATGTACGTAGAAGGAGAAACCCAAACATTAGAACTTAACTCACAGCCCGATTCACTCGGAGCCGTTGAACGCATGATTGACGATGTACGCACCAAGTACAACATCAGCGAAGACACTTTTGGAAACATGCTTGTGGCCATTACCGAAGCGGTAACCAATGCGATCTACCATGGCAATGGAGGCGATGCTGCAAAAAAAGTGCAAGTGAAGTACGCGTTAAGCAATCACCACCTCAGTTTTACAATCACTGACCAGGGACCTGGTTTTGATTTTTATAATTTACCCGATCCCACGGCGCCTGAAAATATTGAGAAGGAATGCGGTCGCGGGATTTTCCTGATGAAACATCTTACCGACCAGTTGATCTTTTCTGATAATGGAAGAGTGGTGGAGTTGAACTTCAAGCTGGTGAACTAAAAAAAAATTTATTGAAGCCATTTTTGGCAGCAAAGAAGGAAGGAGAGATTCTTCCTTTTTTTTATTAAAATTCAATTAGATTGGTCGGTAGTGCTTCAGTTTCAAAGAGCCTTTCTCTAACCATACACTTTTCTCGCTGTTCACTGTTGACTAACCCCGCCATTTATGGCGGGGATCT
>JBDTTM010000309.1:0-5227 GCA_039930605.1 Bacteroidota bacterium | reverse complement strand
TTTCCTTTCGGAAACTATCATCACTACTACGACTGAATCCGTCCCTGCATGATCTTGTTCCGCCTCACAGGTTTTCTGCTTGTGCTTCACTTTCATTCGATCATGCAAGTTCCCTTGTTCCATTAAAATGCCTGAGTATGATTCCTGCTACCTCTGCACCGCCTGTCATTTAGCCTACACCAGATTACTGCTGCTAAACTTAATTCCAAAATATCTACATGCATACTTTGTTTTGACAGGGTCTTTGGTGATATCGATGTTTTAACGGTAGTTCAATTTTGTTCAGCTCTCATACTCGTACCTGACGAATCTTCTTCGCCTTTTCCTCAATCGCTCAGCACCTCTGCCTTTCGGACACAAGCACCATTGAGTGGTTTGTAAGCTCTGTCTGTCAGCGCTTACGGTGGGTCTGCCACCATCATTTTAATAGCATGCATTTTTTTTTTCCTTTAAAAAAATTTGCTTCAAGGCACACATGTACTCTACCGGATGCTTACGATGCAAGATTCATTCAACCTGCATGATCTAAATGTAAAACAACTCTATCTTATTACGACCAGCTTGGATTGTGACAAAGCAGTGTTGCCGCAATAATGTTTTAAGAAATAAATGCCCTCGGGATATCTAGAAATATTAAAAGAAAAAACGGAACCTTTACCTGGCAGGTAGTATTCATCCTGTTCTTGCCCTTGACAATCATAAATAATTATTTTTTCCCCAATATTGAAGTCAGTTCTGCTGGAAAATGTCACTTCATCATGAGCAGGATTTGGGAATAAAAAAATGTATTTTTTTTCAGCAGATGATTGACTCACAGCTAAGACAGTGTCACAAGAGGAGTTCAACAAAGGACCTAAGGTATAATTAGGATTATTTGGCAGGCCTGCATAGGTGCGCTTTCCACCAAGATAAAAACTGAACGGCTGGAAGTCGCAAGCTGATCCAATATTGTTTGGGGAATTAATTACTCCGAGGCTCATGTTATATTGATTAAAAACAGTATCTGGATACGGATAATAAGGAAAACCCCACTGGTACCAGGTGGAAAAATATATTTTATTGTCTGGTGCCAATTCTATTGCTGAACCTCCGATAGGCGAAAGAGATGAATTGATCGTATCACAACTTAAAGGAATATTAGCGGATTTTAAATTGTATTGAAACAAGAAGAAGCTATCTGTTATATCATAAGGAACTATTGTTACATAAAATAAACTGTCGTTAGAAGAGTAAGCCCCTTCCCAAAAACTTCTATCATACACTGAAGTTTGTTCAGGAAAAATAATATTCGGATTCGAAACTAGTCCTGAGCACCTGTCAAAATCATATTCACACATAAGTCCAAGCGTATTCACCTGCATGAGCTTAGTGCAATTTGAATTAAAAACTATTCTTTGGGGATTCCAATCTGTCGCTCCTCCAAAATCCTGAACAAGGGGAATTGAAATGCCTGCAGAGCTGACAGAATAAACGTAAAACCTGTTGTATGTAGAACCTGTATCAGTGGTTAATTTTGCGACAACCCACCAATCTCTGCCATTTCCTTTTTTTGCCGCTCTGATGCAATCAGCAATTTTAAAATTATTGAGTTGAATATTTTTTTGCGTTACTGCACCCAAGCCACCGTTGAGACTCATATCAATCACGCAATAATAAAGTCCTTCATTACCGGGGTATATTGCGCATGAAATAAATAAATAATACAGATTATTCTCAATTGGCACAATTGTTATCTCCTCATAATTTCCCTCGCCTTTTATCGAATCACCATTCTGCATGATCTGATTATTCTTATTCCAGATTCTGGTTGATTCTGTCCAATTCCCCTCTCTATTGTTTGCATAAAACAATAAATTACCGGCGCTATCCGAGATGCTTGCACAACTCCCGCGACTATCAACCCTTGAAATAATTGGAAGAGGATTATTCGTATTTCTAAAATCAATCCCTGCAGAATCGCCAAAGCACCAAACACTATTGGCATTTTGGCCATAGGCTCCACCGCAACAAAAAATTAATAAAATATTAAGAAGATTCTTCATAATTTAAAAAGTAAGGCGGAGTGCTTTTTTGCAAGCACTCCGCCTTACTTTTTTTTATCTTAAAATAGTAAGTCGATGCATTTCATTTTCAGTGCCATTAACAATAATCTTCATGATATAAACGCCAGCATTCAAATTCCGTGTCGAGAATGACAAGTCATTACCAGCCATAATTAATTGTTCAACTTTCTTTCCAAAGATATCATAAACCAGAATATTTACATTATCCGATTTTAAATGATCTAAATGAAAGGTTGCTTCGTTGCTTGTAGGATTCGGGTACAATGATCCTGCTGTTTTTGGAACCTCACTGCCTTGATTATGTCCAGCTTTGCGCATTTGTGGAAGTTCATCTTCAACATCAAGATGCAACATGGCTCGAGCCATGAAAACCGCCTGACCTCCATAAAATGGATGTTGATAAGCGATATTTCGAACTACTACAAGAGTATCTGAATCCGCATCCATGTCAACAGTATACTCCAAGGCTATTACTGTTTGCATTATTTTTAGGTTTGATTCTATTGTATTTTCTTCCTGGAGAGAAGTTAATTTTGCAAGCGCTGCAGTATTTTCTTTGTTTATCAAGTCGACATTTATTTCATTAAATTTTCCAATATTACTTTCATCCAGCTCTTCATATTTATCCTGGTACAAAGGATCAGTCGAAGCGCTTAGTGAAAGTAATGTATTGTCTGTAGATACTGCATCGTAATATGCTTTCTTTGACAAATATTTGAAATATAAAGAATCAGGATCATTAATGATAGTATCTCTTACAGTGGCCCCAAAAGCCTTTTCTCTATCACCGTCCGCCATAGGTGCTGGCGCTAAACATCCATTAGAAGTCGTAACCGGTTGTAGGGTATAATAAAATGGGTTATATGGAATTGGCACGAATGGAGATTGGCCTAAAGAATTGTATATCCATATAGTTAACGGCGTTGGTGGCGTTCCTTCAATTCTGTTTGTTATTACTCCTTGCGGAATGTCAATCCATTTATTGTTCCAGCTTTCATGGGACCCAAGTGATCCCTGTGTTGTAACAACTGTATTTATCCCGGCTCCGTCTTTATAAACGCCATGCCAGCAAGTTTCCATTGTATTGCAGTACAAGTCGACTAAACTACAATCACCTGAGAAACGAAATCCAACCCCCATATTTATTAAATGATTTTCCTTCATAATACATTTAACGCTGGTTGTAACATTTATTCCTCGAAGTACATCTCGATCACTGAGACGTGGAGTATTATTCCAGTCAATTAAGTTATTTAGGACCTGAATGCGCAAACAGTTTTCAAGCCAAATTCCATGCATTGGGCGATGGTATTGTATATCAGCTTCAGGTAATAAAAAATGTATTTCGTTATTTTGGTCAATAAAGCCATTCTGAATATTTCTCATATGGATTCCATATTGCACATTCCACACCTTATTGTTTTCTATATTATGAACGACAATTGAGGGATTAACATTTTCTACATTTATAGCCTTATATCCATAGTGCGATGGATCATAAGTTAATCCAATTCCTGAATTAAAATTATTTCCGTTAATTGTTAAAGCGGAGTGATCTATCTCGTAACAGTAGACACCAGTTTTGAAATGATCAAGAGTATTTCGGGTTATCGTGATGATCTGGCCTGGGCAATATAATGTACGAATTGGCTCTGCCACTTCAGTGAATGTATTACTTGAAATTATACTTTGATATGCTTTATTCGCTGTAATACCAAACTGGTAATGGCCAAAAGTATTACTTGCGTTAATGCCTACATTCAAATGATAAGTCCAGACAGTCGCGTTAAGACCATAAGCATATACAGCCCATCTTGCATTAGGATTATTAATTACATCGAACTCCCCATTATCAATTGTGATATCGGAACGAAGAGCATAAATTCCCCATCTGCCATCATAAATAAAATTAGTTCCATAAAATGCATCGCCAATCGTTACATTAGTAGCATCCTCCGCAAAAATTTGTTGTTCTGTATATTGAGTGGAGTAAGGGTTCTTCAACACGGTGTAACAACTAAAAGTATTCGCAAAAACTTGTGTATTAGAAAAGTCGCCTAATCTCAAATGCAAAGCAATTCTATTATCATTAAAAAAGTTGCCATGGATATACATTTTTGGTAATCCAGTACCCGTTATTGCTTCTATACCGTCATCAATGAATGAATCTTCCACTTTTAAGTTATCACCAGTATTAGCATAAATGCCTTGCCACATATCACTGCACGCGTGAAGAACCGAAGCTCGAATAGTAAGAGTATGGTTTGCACCTTGAAAGACAATTTGTGCATTAGGGCCTAATTGTATATCGCTGCAACCAATAAATGAAAAATCGTCATCAACGGTAAAAATTCCATTTATAAGTATAGTATGTGTAGTGGTTATCGAAGCAATACCGAGACTTGAAACACTTGTATTTGAGTAATCCAAATCACCTGTAGCAGGGTTAAAATTCTGTGGGATGCAGCATTCAGTAGAAGTGGCATTAATTACATAAACGGATATTGTTGAAGAGGAAGTCTGAGCATTCACATCTGTTACTGTTACGGTATAAACAATCAATCCAGGAGTAGCAGGATGATCGATTGGGTTCTGAATGCTTGAACTAAACCCTGCAGGATTAGACGACCAGACGAAAGTGAATGGAGCTGTACCTCCAACAATAGTAGCATCTAAGTCTACTTCATCAGTTAAACAATTAATTGTTGCGTTCGAAGATGCTGTAACATTAAAACAAGGGGGATCAACCGTGACAGTTACATCATCTGTAACTAAATGACCGTCAGGTGTAGTCATAGTAACGGTGTAGGTTGTGGTCGATCCTGGACTTGCTGTAACAGTTTGTCCACTTGTTGAGGATAAACCGGTAGAAGGAGCCCAAGTGAATGTAAATGTTCCTGTGGAAATTTGTTCTTGGAAACAACTTGAATTGGCTGTCAAAGTTGTTGAAGTGTTGCATGATATTAAAGCATCTGAACCAGCATCTACACTCAAAGGTGCAACAAATACATCATCAATAAAATAATAAGCATAGGCACCAGAATTTCCTGTAACCTGGGAAGTTAAATTTGCCATCGGTTCAAAACAACCAACTGTAATATAAGACTCTCCACCAGATGCTGTAAAACATCCATTAACTCTATCCCATCCTGTTTGATTACTTA
>JBDTTM010000308.1:0-5233 GCA_039930605.1 Bacteroidota bacterium | reverse complement strand
CCATTTTTTCACGTAGTTCCTTCGTCATAAAAGGTGACGGAGTTTCTTCCATCAGTTTCTGGTGCCTGCGTTGTATACTGCAATCCCTTTCGCTGAGGTGACATGCTTTTCCATACTGGTCGCCTGCAATCTGTATCTCGATATGACGCGGTTCTTCGATATACTTTTCCATGTACATCCCGTCATTTCCGAAAGCAGCACCGGCTTCCTGTCGTGCACTTTCCCATGCCGGTGGCACTTCTTCATCCTTCCATACGATTCTCATTCCCCGACCACCGCCACCGGCTGTCGCTTTCATAATAACAGGGTATCCTATTTTTTTGGCAACTGCGATGGCGTCCTCTACATCTTTGAGCAATCCCTCTGAACCGGGAATAGTAGGTACGCCGGCCAGCCTCATCGTAATTTTTGCATTGCTCTTATCACCCATTCCATCAATCTGGTCGGGAGTAGCACCGATAAATTTTATTCCATGCTCGGCACATACAGAACTGAATTTAGAATTTTCAGAAAGAAATCCATAACCCGGATGGATGGCATCAGCATTGGTAATTTCAGCCGCTGCAATAATCCGTGGAATGTTAAGATATGAATCACGGCTTGGCGGAGGGCCGATACAAACTGCTTCATCAGCAAAACGAACATGTAGGCTGTCTTTGTCGGCAGTAGAATAAACAGCCACGGTTTTTATGTTCATTTCCTTGCAGGTGCGAATGATCCGCAGCGCAATTTCTCCTCTGTTAGCAATTAATATTTTCTTGAACATAAATTCAGATTGAAGATGTATTGATTTGAGGACTTGAAGATTAAAATCCGATGAGTCGAATTGAAAATGAAAATTGACTGAACATCTTCAATTCAACTCCTCTTCAAATTTTCAAATCAGAAATTTTCTTTAACTTGGATCTACAAGAAATAAAGGTTGATCGTATTCGACGGGTGTGGAATTGTCGGCCAGCACCTTTACAATTTTACCTGATACTTCGCTTTCAATTTCATTGAAAAGTTTCATTGCTTCGATAATGCACAACACCTTTCCTTGTTTGATCTCATCGCCGACATTTACAAATACCGGTTTATCAGGTGTGGATGAGCGGTAAAAGGTTCCGATCATCGGGCTTTTAACGATGATGTATTTGGATTCATCGGATCCCTTTGTCTTTGGTGCTTCCGGAGAAAGTTGTGCGGAAGCAGCAACTGAGGCAGGTGCAGGTTGTGCAGCAGGCATTGGAGAAGAGTAAGCAGCGGGCAAGGATGCCTGGATAATTTGCTGCTGAGTTGAATGTGTTTTTATGGTGATCTTTAAATCCTTCTGCTCAATACTTACTTCGCTCACCCCGGTTTTTTGCACGAACTTTATGAGCGCTTCAATATCTTTTAAGTTCATCTTTTTGATTTTAGGTTCTCAAAAATAGAAAATATATGAAACCAGCAACAATTCTTTTTAGAAGGTTGGATATTAGCAAGTTGTATCGGTTAACTGGCCGAAAAGAATGAATTTATTCAAATTTCAGAATAAGATCCAGGCCTGGGCAGGTATCGTTTATTCCCCGGGCTCATTCCATTTTAGTAATTTCGCTGCCCAACTCCTTCATGATCCGTTACATTTTATTCCCCTTTCAATGGCTTTGGCGTACCTTTTTTTTTACCAATGCTGTGATTACTTTTTTTCTTTTTTACCCGATATTCCGCGTTTTACTCAGCCGGGAGAAATGGTTTCCAAAGGTTTTCCGCCTCAAGAAGGTATGGGCTCATTTTATCCTTTATCCGGCAGGCATATTTTATAAAATTGACTATAAAAAGAAACTGCAAAAGGATCATTCTTATGTGATATGTCCCAACCATACCTCCTACCTGGATATCATGCTCATTTATATTTCTATGCCTGTATATTTTCACAGTATGGGAAAAATTGAACTGAGAAAGGTGCCTTTGTTTGGTAAATTCTTTGAACGAATGAATATTCCTGTGAATAGAAAGAGCATCAAAGAATCACATCGCGCATACCTGCGTGCTTCGTCTGATCTCGACAAAGGAATCAGCATCAATCTTTTTCCGGAAGGTACCATTCATCACAATGGACCAAGGATGGGTCGTTTTAAAAACGGACCATTTCGACTTGCCATTGAAAAACAAATTCCGATTGTGCCTGTTACGTTTCTAAACAACTGGAGAATGATGCCCGATGATTATTACAGGCGTGTGGGGCATCCCGGAATTGCGCGCATCGTAGTGCATGAACCAATTGAAACAAAAGGGATGACAGAGAAAGACCTGGAAAGATTGAAGCATGATGTGTTCGAAATCATTAGCGGACCCTTACGCAAAGCCTACCCGACCTATTTTATTGAAGAACAAAAAAAAATCGCGACTCAAACTGTATTGGCCTGACCGCTGCCAGTGAGATAGACCATATAATGGAAGCAATTATTCTTTTCGATGGCGTTTGCAATCTTTGCAATGGATTTGTGCAATTTGTAATTAACAACGACAAGAAAGGGAAATTTAAATTTGCATCATTGCAGTCAGATGCTGCGCAAAATATTTTACGCCCGCTAAATTTTCCGCTGGATGAACTGAAAACGATTGTGTTGGTTGAAAACGGAAGGATCTATTTACGCTCCCGTGCTGTGTTAAGAATTGCAAAGCAACTTGATGGCATCTGGAAAATGGCTGTCGTACTTTACATCTTCCCCTCTTTTATCAGCGATAGCGTCTATAACCTGGTTTCAAGAAACCGCTATCGGGTCTTTGGCAAAAAAGATTCGTGCATGATTCCTACACCGGAATTAAAGTCTCGATTCGTGAATTGACCATTTGCACATTTGCATTCAGGCTTTCTCATTGTCCTTCCATCTCCACAAATACATGCAAGCATAAGTGCGATACGGTGACCAGCTTTCAGAAATAACCAGCATTTTCTTTTTGAGCTTTTTGGTTTCCTTGATTTTCAGTTGATACAAATTTTTGATGGCCATTTGAATGCCCAGATCATCAACAGCAAAAACATCTTCCCTTCCCAGCGCAAACATCATGATCATTTCTGCAGTCCATCGACCTACGCCTTTTATTTCCGTGAGATAGGCAACCAGTTCTTCATTATCCATTTTATTAAGGTGTTTTACGTCCAATCCTTTTTCAATGGCGAAGCGCGCTACATTCTGAACATATGTTACTTTCGAATTGCTCAGACCGATTGCGCGGAGCTGTTCATGTTTCAGTTCGAGAACCTGCTGCGGCGTTGGCTCTTCATCAAATAAATCAATGAACCTGTTGTAAATTACTTCTGCAACTTTTGTAGAGAGTTGCTGCGAGGTAATGGACTTCACCAAATAGATAAAAATATTTTTTCGCTTCTTCAGTTCCAGGCGGCCGGATTGCTGTATTGCTTTTTTCAGCAGTTTGTCTTTGGAGAGATGTTTAACGTGAGGCATAGATAAGATAATAGACTTCTATGCAAATGTATTTTTTTCTGTGGAGCATTTCGCCATTTTAACATCAGCTAGGATAAATGATAAAAACGCCACACGCTCCAGGCGCAGGAAGTTTTTACGGAAATCAATATCAACCAGATCTTAAAAACGATTGCCTATTTCTCTTTCGTGAATTCCATTTCAATCGAGCCGCCTGAATAGTCATCAGCCATGACGAGGATATCATCGTCAAGTGTTATCACCTGCCATTTTCCGTTCATGTGATTATAACCTTCAGAAGGGAACCCGGAAGTGGTCACGAACACTTTTGTCAAAGAAGCATCAACTTTGTAGCTTCCTGATGCGAGTACTGTTTCGTTTTTGACAACAGACACTTTTCCATCGCTGAATGTCCAGCTGACAATTGGTGTGTTTGCAGAAGTCATTTCAACTCTTTTCCAGGTAGATTGCAACTGGCCATCTACTTTGGAAGAAGACATTAAGAGTTCTTCTTTTTGGCAGCCAACAGAAAAGAAAATGATAATTACAAGAAAGGGGATGACTTTTTGTACCGTTATTTTCATGGGTAGTTAATGTTATGATGTGTTTAGCAATAATCTGGCAGGAAATGGTGAAGAAGTTGGAAGAGTTCAGTCAATTCTTACAGAAAAAATTAATCAAAAAGGTAACCAAATAAAATACAGGCAGGTGTAAAATCATTTTCCTGCAGGAATGCAGAACATCTGAAAATTTTTCTTACAATCGACTTTTAGGTTGATGAATGAAAACAGCCCTGAAAAACCAATCCAAGAGTTCCGTGGGAGCGCCCTGTTTATCTATTACCATACATTGTAGATACGAGAGCTCCGTAGGAGCGCCCTGTTTGCTTACTATAGCGATCCAAACTCCGTGGGAGAGAAATGTTTTCAATCAATCCATTTAAAAAGATATTTTTCATCGTATTCAACTTCAAATTCCTTTAGAATCTCCAGATATTCTTCACGAAATTTTTTCTTCTCATGATGTCTTTCCTGATTCAATATATATTTTATCACAGAATCAATGCTGTTCCCCGAATATGAGAATGCACCAAATCCTTCCTGCCATTTAAATTTCTTTTTTACCCAGTTGTTGTCATTAATAAACTGAGATGAACCGGCCTTGATATCCCGAACCAAATCTGAAATTGAAATGGATGGTCTCAATCCAATCAATAGATGTGCATGATCCGGCATACAAAAAACAGACAACATTTTCTGATCGCGATGCACTTTTTGAACAATCCCGGTTATGTATTTATGAAGCTCATCCCTGTGTTGTTTCGGGATCAGGCATTCCCTCCGGCTGACTGCAAAAACAATTTGAATATAAAGTTGTGTATAGGTATTGGCCATGGCACAAAAATACTGTGACGCTGCATTTCATGCATCCGATATAATATGGATTTTATTTTGACATGGAATTAATCAATATGTAGGCAGATTTATTTTTGATGGGCAGATAAATATTACAGGCCGCTCCTACGGAGCTCTAAAAATCATTCGCAAAAAAATTTGCTAGAAACAGGGCGCTCCTACGGAGCTGTAATACGGATACTAAATTTAATACAAAACAGGCCG
Organism: Bacteroidota bacterium; assembly: GCA_039930605.1. Classification (GTDB taxonomy): domain Bacteria; phylum Bacteroidota; class Bacteroidia; order AKYH767-A; family 2013-40CM-41-45; genus JAPLDB01. Next base: position 201 of record JBDTTM010000308.1, on the reverse strand, counting down.
CTCCGATGGGAGCTCTAAAAATCGTTCAATAATTATTTCCTATAGACAGGGCGCTCCTACGGAGCTCAAAGACGATTTCAAAATACAATACAAAACAAAACAGGCCGCTCCTACGGAGCTCTAAAAATCATTCGTAATATTATTTTCTAGAAACAGGGCGCTCCTACGGAGCTGTAATACGGATACTAAATTTAATACAAA
>JBDTTM010000307.1:0-5235 GCA_039930605.1 Bacteroidota bacterium | reverse complement strand
TTTGTTTACCGCGCCGGATGCGACATGCGTAAAGGTTATGATGGACTGAGCGGGAACTCATGTTGCTATATGATGACAGTTGCATTAATACCAAACCAATTATTAGAATATATTTGTGAATCGTACAACGGTCGTTACAACATACTACGACCAGCGGGGATTGCTGATAGATGGCAAGGCATGCCTTGAATTCTGAAAGTATAATTTTAAATTTTTTAACATGAAATATTTTTTCTTCACCCTTATTTGTCTTGTTGCTCTTTTATTCAGTTATCAAAATTCAACGGCATCGCAAGTTGCAGGAGCTGAACTCACCTATTATAATGTAGGTGGAAGTAACTATGTTGTCAGGCTTGTTGTCTACAGGGATTGTAGCGGAGGCGCGATACCACTCTCTTTTCCTGTTTCTGTGAATTCACTTTCGTGTGCCCAATCTCTTAATATTACTGTGCAGGCTTTACCGGGTACAGGTAATGAAATTACGCCTGTTTGTCCCGGGAATTTCAGCTCATGTCAAGGTGGTAATCGTGTCGGAATTCAGAAATGGGAATATGAAGGACAGGTTACACTTCCCATGCAATGCATCGATTGGACTTTCAGCTTTACAATAACAGAACGCAGCAATGCGATTACTACTTTAATGAACGATTCGGTTCTCTACGTCGAGGCACAATTAAATAATTCTGTTTATCAAAACACCTCGCCGCTATTTGCCACCTTTCCGAATTTCTTTGTTTATTTAGGACAGAATTATTGTATTTCGGAGGCATGCATTGATCCGGATGGAGACTCATTGGTGTATTCAATGATTACTCCCAGAGTGGACGCGAATACAAACTGTTCGTACGCCGTCGGCTACAACCTTGCTAATCCTGTATCCTCTTCACCTCCTGTAATTCTTTTTTCCACCGGCGACCTTTGCATTTACCCTACAGTTGCCGGTGAAGTTGGCGTAATAGCTGTGCTTGTACAGGAATACAGAAACGGAACGCTGATAGGAAGTATCGTTCGGGATTGCATTGTTTACATGGAAGCGATGAGCAATACCGCTCCTTATTTAAATGTGCCTGGATTTTCATTTTCTATATGTGCAGGCAATGAAATTAGCCTTGACGTTTACTCTTTTGACAGTGACTCCGGACAAACATTGACCTTGACGTGGAATGCAGGAATAGCCGGTGCAACATTTGCAACTGCAGGGTCTCCGCATCCCACAGGTCATTTTCACTGGGCAACCACTGCAGCTGATATTAGACCGCAGCCATATACTTTAATTATGATTTTGAACGATGATGGCTGCCCTACTTTGGGTGCACAGGTATATAGTATCTCTATATTTGTTACCTCGGATTCACTTCCTCCTGTGCCCACGATTCAGTTTATTTCTCCTTATTTAATAACACAGCCTGGCTATTCGTATCAATGGTATTACAGCACTGATTCAATTACTTTTATACTTACCGGCAATGGCACCGATTCCCTTCAGCCGGTGGATGTTGGGTTTTATTATGTTGTAATTACGAACAGCAATGGATGCTATGCCAGTTCAGAAACTCTTTATTTCAATCCACTTAGTGTAAATAGTTTGGAGAGCGATGACATAGTTATTTTGCCTAACCCATCTTCCGGAATTGCAATCCTTCACACCATGAACTATATTAACGATGCTACGCTTACAATTTACAACTCCTGCGGGCAGCAGGTTCAACACTTGACTCATATTTCAGGACAAGCTGTAACGTTGCATTGTGAACAGTTTCGAGAGGGATTGTATTTTCTTCGCATAACAGAAAATGATAAAATAGTGGCAGTGGAGAGGTTGATGATCGCAGATTAACGAATTCTTTTTTTAGTAAACCGTTAGAAGCGGGAGAAACTTGCAACCGCATTATATTTGCATAAAAAAAAACAAACCATTGAGTACGAATATGTTGTTCATAGCCGTCTGAGTAGAATAATTTGTTGGCTCATTACCGGTTGGACTTGCTTTTTCTTCCTATTATTGTTTCGCATCTCCATCCATGCTGAAAAAATATTTTTCACCCGTCCACTTATTTTGCATCTCATTATTTCTTGCATTGCCCGTCTGCATTTCTTACCAGATCCAGGATTCATTTGTAACACCCCGCGTAATCCTGATAGCTGCAACCGTATTGGCTTTAAGCATTGCTTTGATAATTAAAGCCCGGCCTGCACATGACCTGCTCCGAAGTACTCCAATCCTTGCTCTCCTGGCGTTCCTTGTTCTCTTTGCAATCAGCATTTCAAAATCACTCAATCCCGGAGATGCCTGGTTTGAATGGATAAAATCATTTTTGATATTCCCGCTAATGCTGATCTCTGCTATTCTTTTTGGTAGCAGGGAGAACAGGATCATGCTATTAAAATTTTCACAGGTGTCTGTGCTTATACTATCTGCTTTCTATTGCTATCAATGGATATATTTTTTAAACAACCAGAAACTGGATTTGGTTTTTGATCTCAAGGTTCACATCTCGTCAACACTCGGGAATAAAAATTTTTATGCGGAAATAATTTGTCTCCTGTTTCCTTTTTCATGCATTTCTTTTTTCTCACTGGAAAAACGGTGGAAGGGATTAAGTGCCTTCAATATGTTGTTGCTGATTGTTTCCCTTGTGCTCACTAAATCTATTGCAGGGCTTGCCGCATTTGTCGTTGCAGCCGTTTTGGCATCCACCGCATGGTATTTTACACGGCCGGTTTTTAAATTACCGGGAAATAAGGTAATTGGAATTTTAGCAGCAATCATCATCATCGGTGGTGTCGGGATTTTTAAATCAGGTGTTGTCAGTAATTTAAATCAGCGCGTGGAGACCATTCAGAATTACATTCAACATCCTGAGCTGGCTGATAGCACGATGCGCGCGAACAGCAACAGTACATTTGAAAGAATCCTGTTATGGAGAAATTCAATCGGTTTAATTTCTGAAAATCCATTCACCGGTTGCGGCGCAGGTAACTGGAAGTTGCTCTATCCTAAATTCGGCATAGGAGGAACGAGGTATATAGAAGGTGGTAATGTGCACTACGAACATCCCCACAATGATTACCTGTTGATTGCTTCTGAAGCCGGGATTCCTGCTTGTATCGCATTTATTATTTTCCTGGTTTCAATGGGATGGATTTCCTTCAAAGAATTGAAAGGAAACAGAACTGAAAGTTTGTGGTTTGCCGGGATCATTTTTGCCGCTACCTGTTTTTTAATTGTCAGTATTCTTTCATTCCCACGGATGCGTTTTTATGGTTGGATCTTGCTTGGCATATATGGCGGACTTCTCTTTTCTTTTCATGAAATCAATACTGAGGTTGATAAAAAGAATATGGCAGCAAGGAATAAACTCATGTTACTTGTATGTGCATTGATTTCTGCATGGTCTGTCACCGCCGGCATTTCAAGGTACACTGGCGAAGTACATTCTAAGTTGTTACAGATTGCGAAAAAGCAGAAGAACTTTCCAAGGGTTGTTCGCGAAGCTGAAAAGGCGTCATCAACTTATTTTCCAATTGACGAGACTGCCACACCGTTCTCCTGGTATAAAGGAATGTCATATTTCTACAGCAGGGATATTCTAAGAGCGAAGATCGAATACGAAGATGCGTTGAAAAAAAATCCATACCACATTCAACTGTTGAATGATTTTGCAACGGCCTGTGAACAAACCAATGAGCGGGAACGCGCCATAGAACTTTATAAACGGGCGCTTTCTGTAACCCCGAATTTTCCACATTCCCTGCTCAACATCAGTGCATGCTATTTCAATATCGGGATCAAAGATTCGGCCTTTATTTACATTGACAAAATTTATGGAATCAGGCTCAGCGGACAGGAAAAGAAAAGCTATGATGTTTATTTACCCGCCATCCTGCGTGAAAAAATCTATATGGATTCGGCATTTTTTAAATCAGAAATCAGGCCGCAGGCTTTGGCATTAGCCACTGATACGGGGTTTGTGAATGGTGCATACAGGGATTCCAAATCAACAAATATCGGTTTCCTGGAAACTATTTCGGGTATAATAAAAAGAAGGTAGGTGCATTTTTTAATCAAAAGAATTCCTCGTAGCTCTGATACGATGTTTGTTCTCGCCACTAATTACACGAATTAACACGAACTCATTCGTGAAAATTCGTGTAATTAGTGGCATCATTTACCGGATATTTCGCAGTTCTGCTGCGGGGGTTATTCATTTGATGATCTTCTCGGCTTTGCGGCCTTTGCGGCTTTGCGCGATTAATTATCAGCATATTCGCAAAAAGAATAAGTCATACTGAGCAACAACCATTTCAGCCTAATTCTTGTCCAGACGATAATTTTTCTTCATCTTCACATTCCCAAAAAAAATACCCGAGAAATGAAAAATATTTTATTCGCCCTGATTTGTCTTCCGGTCTTGCTCTTTGCGCAATCCCAGCGGCAAACATATTACCAGGCATCAACAGCAAGTTGTTCTTTGCAAAGTTTTACTCCATTGGCAGGAGGAGGCAATTTACTTTCCGGATATTCAAAATATGGATCTGATTCAAGCCATATCAACATGATCTTTTTGAATGACAGTGACGTAACTCTTTCTCACAAGGAATTTAATACGGCTACATTTTTTGATTTCGTAAGCCAGGTAATCCCTTTCAACAACGGTTTTTTAATCGGTGGTAAAAGTTCTGATCCCACTTTTTTTCATCCGCAGTTGATTAAAACGGATGCAAACGGAAATGTGCAATGGGCAAAATATTTTGACAACACCAGCTACTGGCATAGCCAGGTGATCAGGATTCTTCCGCACGGAAATACCTACAGCATGTACACTTTTGCCGAAACACCGGTCAATGATTTGTACAGGATTGAAGGTGATGCAGCAGGAAACTCTTTTACAGGTTCGCAATACACGCCAGATACAGCGATGTCGTTCCGGGTTTTTGATGCTGAACAGATGATCAATTCTTCATCACATATTCTTGGTGGTCATGGGAATTTTAATTCATCAACGACCAGGGGAGGAGTGCTCATGAAAACAACTTCAAGCGGTGTTCAATGGTGCAGGCACATCACTGCCGGAGGTAATTTTAAAAATGACATTGTTGATGTTGCTGCCGGTACAGATGGAAATTCATACAGCTTGTTTATTTGCGAAAATATGCCCGGTAACCAGTACTCGACAATCGTGCTGAAGTTTGATTCGCTTGGCAATAAAGTCTGGGCGAAGCAACTTTCGATTA
>JBDTTM010000306.1:0-5244 GCA_039930605.1 Bacteroidota bacterium | reverse complement strand
TCCAGTGAAACCAACGGATGGCAAGGGGATGCTTCTTCTCGATTTTCTTCATGGCGAAGGCCTCAAAGGTAGAAAGAAAGAAATAATATCTCAGCGAAGTACGAAGAAAATACGAATATACTAATTACGAATACCGCCTGTCGCAATTAGTATATTAGTAAGATCCCATTCGTACTTGGCTGAGGTATTTATTCATTAGAAAATCAATAAAAGGTACGCTTCTCCTCTGTAAATTGGAATTAAAAAAGGCGCGATGATAAATCATTGCGCCTGTAGGGGTCATCGCTCAAATAATATTTTTACTCCACATCATGTCCCATCGTGCGGTACAATTGCTGCATGCGCCCCGAGAGTTCTTCGAGGAGGTGTAATTCTTTTACCGTAAGTTTCGTAAAGTCGCTTTGTTCTATCTTCTTCTGGTTGCCTTCACTGCTCATTTCAATCTGCTCGTTCAGGATAAAGGCCAAAAGCCCGTTGTAATACTTCTGTCGTTCAGTAGGCGTAAGTTTGGAAATGAGGACGCGGATACTGCTTACATAGTTGTTAATCTCTCGTTCAACATTCTTCTTCCCTGTTGTATGCACGAGGCTAAGTGGTGACTGATCCGTATTGGAAGTATTTTTTGTGTTCATGTTATTTGTCGCTTAATGATTTTACAATTCTACTACACACCGAGTGTAATGTTTAGCAGATTTGCGTCGGTTCTTACACAACCAATATGGCAGCAATCAGTGCTGCATCCTTCACCTTTTTCACCTTAGGCCAGAAGAATTTGAAATCTGCGCCATTGCCCGGTTCACTTTCAATCCAAATCTTACCGCCTTCATCCTCAATAATTTTTTTAACGATGGCAAGTCCGACACCGGTGCTTTCCACGTCATCTCTCCTGTTCAGCGTCTGGAAAATGACAAACACCTTTTCATGAAACTTCGGGTCTATACCGGGTCCGTTGTCTTTTACTGAGAACGTCCAGCCATTTTCATGGGTTTCTACACCAACAGTTATTTCTGCAACTTCCTTGTCATTATACTTCACTCCATTGCCAATGAGATTCGAAAATACCTGGCTCAGTCGTGTTTTATCAGTGACCATAGAAGGCATATTATTGGGAAGGTTTAATTTTACATTTTCCGGCAAACCAATAAACTCAACAGTTTCCCTGATCAGATCTGCCGTATCAACTTGTATCTGATCCCCTACCCGCTTGTCTGCCTTAGAATAATCAAGGATGGCCTGGATAAGATCTTCCATTCGCTTAATGCGCTGTTTGATCATATTAAAATTTGTCCGCACCTCAGGTGTAAATGATGTCCCGCCGTCTTCTTCAATCCAATCGGCCAGGTTCCCGATGGCCCGAAGCGGTGCTTTCAGATCGTGTGATACAATGGAAGCAAATTTATCGAGCTCATTATTTGTCTTTTCAAGTGTTGAAGTGTATTCCTGCAATCGTCTGTTACTGATTTCAAGCTCATCTTTCTGTTCTGTAATCCGTTCGATAATAACGTTCTTTCCACTGTGTAAATAGCTGCTCTGTGCCGCAATCAGGAAGAAGGCAAGAATGGCTGTCGTCACAAAGTCAGTATTAATTTCTCCTGCATCATTTCCAAACATCGCATAGGAAGTCCAGTCGGTGTATTGCGTAATGATATATAAATAGATAAAATTGATAATCACAAGCGCAGTGAACCATTTGCCCGCTCTCGTTCCCAACATCATGAATGCTGATAGCAACACAACAGCCAGGTACATGGTACCAGAGTTTCTTATCCCTCCTGAGGTATACGATTGGAAATGCATCATCAGGAAGGCAGCCATCAACGTAATCAGGTAGGCAACTGGAAGCTTGCGATAATCTTTCACGAGCATGTAATTCAAAAGCATCACTCCTGATAAACCAAACAATAAATATGCGATGAAGGGAGATCCGCCAAAAGCTGTAAGAATCTGAATAGCCACCATGGTACTGGCCAAAAATCCTGTAAATGTAAAAATGCGGAAGAGCGCAAATCGCTGCTTCAACATTAAATCATCATAAGGAATGCTGTCGTATAAATCCAGCTTGGTAATCTTCCTGAGAATAGATTTCATCTTTCAATATTTATAAATATTCATTCCCTTTTGCAGAAATGAGATTTAGGTTTTCAACTTTTGTTAACGCATAAAATTAATGTAATGATTCTGAACTGTAAGAAATTGTACTACTTTGCATTCGTTTTCCACTCCCGGGACGGAGTTCAAAATAGCTTGTTTTTTTTAGCTTTGACTTCTATTCGAAACATTTGAATACCGAAACCGTAAATTAAACATATTTAGAAACTATGAGTGACCTACTATTGAACATCATGCTTGTGGACGATGATGATATTGATATCATGACACTTCAACGGGCATTTAAAAGAAACAACATTCAAAACCCGCTATCAATTGCCCACAACGGCATTGAAGCCCTTGACCTGCTCCGTGGAAGCAATGGTGCAGACAAAGTTGTTCCGTCTCCGCGCATCATTTTACTTGATATCAATATGCCCCAGATGAATGGCCTGGAATTTTTGCGCGAACTCAGGAATGACCAGGACCATAAAAGTGCAAGTGTATTTGTGCTCACTACTTCAAACGATGACAAAGATCGCATGGAAGCATACAATCTGAATGTGGCAGGCTATATTATCAAGCCGGTAACGTTCGAAAACTTCGTGGTTGCTGTCGCCCAGTTAAATGGTTTTTGGAAAATCTGCGCCTATCCGCAATAAACTTCCTTTATAAATCATTAAAAACCCCGTTTGGCTAATTGCAAAACGGGGTTTTTATTTATCCCTGTATAAAATCTAAGCTACAAGGCGGAATGACTTGTAAATATCGTTCATCGAAGCATTCGAATCAGCCAACGCAAGTGGCAATTGTTCTGCAATCGAATTCAGAATTCCATCAATATCTTCAATGGTGATTTTGTTATTGAGCGGGATACGCAACCCGGTGTTATTGTAAGCCACACTTGGAAAGACTGAAATGTTGAGGTAATATCCTGCATTCATCAACCTGCGCACCATATTATAACCTGTATCCGGTTTTCCTACACCGATAAACATGATCGGTGAATCAGTTTCGCTGATCAATGGAAGCTGCAGTTCTTTTGCTTTTGCATTGAAGTAATCAATCTTTTTCTTCAACTCATTTTGCATGGTATAAATCTCATTCGTTAGATGAATTTTAGCAGATGCTATCACAGCACCGAGTATCATCGGAGGCATCTGGATTGAAAAGATAAACGCCTTACTCGTATTCCTGATCAACTTCAAATGCGCTTCATCCGGGTATACAAGCAAGCCACCGGCTACTCCGAAAGCTTTGGTTAAACCGGTAGTTAGATACAACCGCTCATGATAATCTACCTGGCTCATTACATATCCGGTTCCATTCGGTCCGGCCCAACTCATCCCATGTATATCATCTAAATAAAGATGTAACTGGTCGTACCTGTCAAGCAACTTGTAAAGATCCTTCACCGGTGTATAATCTCCCTGCATGGAATAAACACCATCAGCCATGTACCAGATTTTCCGGTAGCTGTCTTTCAGTGATTTAATCCTTTGCTCAAGCATATCAATCCGGTTATGCCGAACCAGTTCGATCCTGATATTTCTTGCCTTCAATAGTTGAACAGCAGTCTGAACACTGTCGTGCACCTGTGCATCCATGATCACTGCATCGCTGTCACCTACAAGCACAGGAATGTTTGACATATGGCCGACGGTAAGAGATTGCACAATTACCGAAGGACGGTTGTACATCCTGCGCATTAAATCCTCCGCCTCCTGGTAATACCTGGAGGATACATAAGCCCTGGATGATGAAAACTGTGTTCCGTATTTATCAGCGGCTTCCATCGCAGCTGCTTTCAGGCGGGGATCATGTTCCAGGCCGAGGTAACCGCAGGAACCAAAGAATAATAATTTTTGTCCGCGAATCGTAATGTGTCTGCCATCAAGAGTTACGTCCTCTGTCCCATTGTGTACGATACCCAGGTTGGAAGCAAGGGTCGCAACTTCATTCACGATTTCAAGAACCTGTTCGTGTTTACTCTTTTGTTCCATTCATTAATTGGGTTAAACCTGTACTCATCCCGTTCGAAACAAATGTAAAGGAACTCACTCGGAGGGCTTTTTTTGAGAGGTGAAGTTATCAGCAGTGTTATGAACACGAATAAATATCATGGACAAAAAATATATTTTAGGTTTGCAGGAAATAAGCTGGATCATGAAGTACGATAACAATGAAAAGGAATATGTAAAAGAAGAGATTCGCCGGGAGTTCCAATTGGAAAGAATGATCCTTTTCAGCGATGCCGTATTCGCTATTGTGATCACGTTGATGGCAATAGAAATTCACATTCCTGATTCAGTACGTTTTAATTCCGCAGAAGAACTCAGGCTGGAACTGGTCCACCTGCTTCCCAGCGTTATTGCGTACACAGCAAGCTTTGGTTTTATCGGTTACACGTGGTACCAGCACTTGCAGCTATTCAGCCTGTTGAAAGATTATGACAAAGGAATCGTCTTCAGGAACCTGTTGATGCTTTTTTTCATCGGCTTCTTTCCATTCAGTGCTTCCTTAATTGCTAGACCTAACCATGGTATTTTCCTTGTCGCCCTGATTTATTTTGCTGTGATTATCCTTGCCAAAAGTGCACAGCTTGCACTACAGTATTATATACTTATGAAGCGTCCACAACTTCGCATCAATACAGACATTCATGATGAAGTGATCCGCTTTCGAAAAAGCCGGTTGGCCATCACCATGCTTGCTGTCATGTTTCTACTAACCGCCTTCACCCTGTTCCTTGTTAAGGATGCTCAAGAAAAACCATTTGCCTGGTCATGGTTTATTTTGTTTCCAATCCTGAGGAGGGTCCTGCAAAAGAGGATTAAATAAATACGGAAGTCTGCCAATAAACAAGAAAAATAAACCACAAAACCACTGAGTTTCACAGAGTAAGTTGTTCGGATTTCCCTGTGAACCTCCGTGTCTCTGTGGTCAAAGGCTGTTGGCTGATACCTTCCCCTCCCTCCACCTTATTGCGGTTCGCAGAATCTAAAGGTCGGATTTCTCTGTGAACCTCCGTGTCTCTGTGGTTAAAGGCTGTTGGCTGCTACCTTCCCCTCCCTCCACATTATTGCGGTTCACAGAATCTGAAGGTCGGATTTCTCTGTGAACCTCCGTGTCTCTGTGGTTAAAGGCTGTTGGCTG
>JBDTTM010000305.1:0-5258 GCA_039930605.1 Bacteroidota bacterium | reverse complement strand
ACCTGATGCTGCTTTTCGTAAATCTATTTCTTTCAGCGGCTCATTTGAAAACAATATTCTTTCTCCGGTATAATTAAACACTTCAACAGCTTCTATTTTTTCCTTACTCTCAATACTAAAAACTCCACTTGTTGGATTCAGTATTGCTGTTATTGTTTGAAAAACAGTGGTTGGCCCCAGTATATTATTTATTGAGTCGCAGTTGATTTCTAAGGCGCCTAAGCTATAATTTGGCATGTTAGGTAAACCAACACAAGAACTGCCTAAACCTATCGGAACACTGAATGGCTGAAAGTTGCAACTTAATCCCAATGAATCAGGATAATTGATCACACTAAGGTTTTGGTTATAAATTGTATCGTGCTGAGTTGGAAAATCATCATAAGCAGTTGCTATATAAATTTTACCATTAGGGCCAATTTGATGTTGACCTAAATTAAGCAAAGGGATATAAAACTGTTGAATTAAAGTTCGTGATGCAAGAATATTTGGAGCAGTTAAATCGTATTGGTATAAGTATTGATTTGTTGGACCTAAATCGCCTGCAATTGAGGAAACATATAATCGGTTTCCAGTATTTGAAAATGAAGTACCATAAAAATTATCATTTGGATACGACAGATTCGTGGGTGCTAATGAAAAAAAATTGGAAAGTTCTCCAGTACACCGGTTAAAATCAAACATGTCAATCATACCATAACCAACCGAAACAATTTTGGAACCATCTTCCGAGGCAGTCAATTCTCCAATTATTCCACGTGAGTAATTTGCTGGATTGGAATAATACGTCCCGATTGCTTGTGAATCAGGAGAACTTATGCCAGAAGAGTCAACTAACAAACGGTAATAAATATCCGTACTATCATTGACGAGAGCTTTATGAACTAAAATCCAATAGTCACGCCCATTAGCATGCTTAACGGCTACTAACTTTTCTGCTAAATACCCATTTAGTACTAAACTGTCACGCAAAATTACTCCTCCCAAACCGGAATTCTGAGCCATATCTACTATAGAACAATATAAACCCGTGAAAAAAACATAAGGGTTAATTGAGAACACAAAGTATTTCGAGGTATCACTTGGCATTGGAAGAATTAATGTCCCATTGGTAACGCTTATGCCACCAAATAAGCTGTCTCCATTTTGAATAATCTGATTAGTCCTATCCCATATAGTTAATTCTGTTAACCAGCCATTACTATGAAAATAATTAGGGCCTGAGTAGAACAGAAGGTTTCCTGATTCATCACAAATTGAAGTTCCCTCCTCTTCTGAATATATTGATGATGTGCCATTCGGCTGAGGATTACCGCCATTAAATTTAATCTGTGCAGATTCTCCAAAACACCAAGTATCTCCTCTGCCTTGACTAAAGACAGATAGTGGAATGCAGAGAAAAAAAGTGAAGAGAAATCTTTTCATTCATCAAAGATATTCAGAAGAGTCGAATCCCAGAGAAACTTCTGAATCCTCCTACTCCTTTATTAACTTACCGCTAAAAACTTTATTCTCTTTAGTTGCAATCTTGTAAAAATAAATACCAGAAATATTCTGACTTAAATCGAGAATACTAATTTGACCTGATTTAGAAAAAACAATTTCACCGGTGTAATTAAATACTTTAATATTTTCGATTTCTTCTTTGCTTTGAATATGAAAAACTCCGGTGGATGGATTCGGTATTGCTGTTAGTGTTTGAAAAACATTGGATGCCTCCGGTAAATTATTTATAGAGTCGCAGTTGATTTCTAAGGCACCTAAGTTATAATTTGGCATGTTAGGCAAGCCAAGATAAGAACTTCCCAAACCTATCGGAACACTGAATGGCTGAAAGTTGCAACTCAATCCCAATGAATCAGGATCATTGATCACACTAAGGTTCATATTGTAAATTGTATCGTGCTGAGTTGGAAAAGCATCATAAGCAGTTGCTATATAAATTTTTCCATTAGGACCAATTTGATGTTGACCTAAATTAAGCAATGGAATATAAAACTGTTGAATTAGAGTTCGTGATGCAAGAATATTTAAAGCAGTTAAATCGTATTGGTATAAGTATTGATTTGTTGGACCTAAATCGCCTGCAATTGAGGAAACATATAATCGGTTTCCAGTATTTGAAAATGAAGTACCATAAAAATTATCATTTGGATACGACAGATTCGTGGGTGCTAATGAAAAAAAATTGGAAAGTTCTCCAGTACACCGGTTAAAATCAAACATGTCAATCATACCATAACCAACCGACACAATTTTGGAACCATCTTCAGAGGCAGTCATTTCTCCAATTATACCACGATTGAAATTAGTTGGATTGCAATAATACGTTCCTATTGCTTGGGAATCCGGATAATTTACACCGGTGGAATCCACTAAAAAGCGGTAGTAAATATTAGTACTATCATTAGGAATTATTTTATGAACTAATACCCACCAGTCACGCCCATTAGCATGCTTAACGGCTACCAACTTTTCTGCTAAATACCCACTTAGTACTAAACTGTCACGCAAAATTAGTCCTCCCAAACCGGAATTCTGTGTCATATCCACTATTGAACAATATAATCCTGGAGCAAAAAAAACATATCCAATAGAAAACACTAAATACTTAGAGGTATCATGTACCATTGGAAGAATCAAAGTACCATTAGTTACACTATTATCACTATTTAAACTGTCTCCATTCTGAATAATCTGATCATTCCTATCCCATATAGTCAATTCTGTCATCCATCCATTGCTATGAAAAAAATTAGGGCCAGCATAAAAGAGAAGGTTACCTGATTGATCAGAAATCGAAGAGCTTTCCTCTCCCGAATATAAAGAGGAAGTACTATTGGGTTGAAGATTACTTCCAATAAATTTCATTTGAGCTGAGTCCCCAAAGCACCAAGTATCTCCTCTGCCTTGACTAAAGACTGATAGTGGAATGCAGAGAAAAAAAGTGAAGAGAAATCTTTTCATTAATCAAAGATATTCAGAAGAGGCTGCAAATGCAACCTCTTCTGAATACTTATTATTATTGAAGTGAAATCCTGATGACTTCGCAGTGATCTGATGTATTGATCTTTATCAAATATATTCCCTTGCTGTAATTAACAAGTTTAATGTCAACTGAATTAAGACCTTTAACCGATGTTCCCTTTATTGTATTCAATATATTACCTGTAAGGTCTGAAAGTTGTAACGTATATTCTCTTTCCTCCACTCCTCCGAATTTGAGAGTAACAACACCGGTTGTTGGATTCGGTATTGCTGTAAGAGAATAAAAAACATTGGATGCCTCCGGTATATTATTTATGGAGTCGCAGTTGATTTCTAAAGAACCTAAATAATAGTTAGGGATGTTTGGTAGTCCTGCGTAAGATTTTCCCGTTGCAATAGGCACAGAAAACATTTGCAAGTCACAACCAAGCCCTAATGAATCAGGTTGGTTTATTACGCTTAAATTTAAATTGTATAAAGTATCAGTTGCGATAGGAAAAAAACCAAGGCCCGATGCGATAAATATTTTTCCATTCGAACCTAATTCCATTTGGCCAAGATAAATATCAGGCGATGGAGAAGTATAAAGATCCATTCTGGATGCTATTATATTACCGGCATTTAGATCGAACTGATAAACATGTCCAATTGCCCCACCATCTGAGCCACTTGTGATATAAAATTTAGTTGCATCCGGTGAAAATGATGTTCCATAATAAGTATCATTGGGATAGTTCGGATTAGACGTTGCTAAAGAAGTCCAATTACTTAATTCTCCTGTACAACGATTAAAATCAAATAAATCAATCATGCCAAAACTAACAGCAGCAAGTCTAGAACCATCATTGGAAAAACTCATCTCTCCAACTAAACCTCTATCAAAATTACCCGGAAGCGAATAGTTAGTTCCAATTGCCTGGGAGTCAGGAAAATTAATACCGGAAGAATCAATTAAAAGTTTGTAATAAACATTAGTGCTGTCAGATTGAACCATTTTATGCACTACTAACCACCAATCTGTCCCGTTGGCATGCTTCACAGCAGAAAGTTTTTCAGATAATCTACAGTTCATAATCATGCTATCTCGAATTATGACCTCTCCCAACCCACCATTTAATGACATATCAACTACTGAGCAATAAAGACCTTCATAAAAATTTCCGGGATCTATCGAAAAAACATAATATCTATTTGTATCACTTACGAAAGGAATAATTATCAGTCCATTTGTTTCCGTACCACTACCAGATAAGCTATCTCCATTTTGCATAACCTGGTTATTTTTGTTCCAAATTGTCAAAGTTAATGGCCAACCAATACTGTGAAAATAATTCGGAGCAACATAAAACAAAAGGTCTCCTGCTTCATTTGAAATGGATGTATTTTCTTCAATACTAAAAACCGAAGAAAAGCTATCAGGAATAAGATTCCCTCCGGAAAATTTCATTCTGACAGAATCGCCAAAACACCACGTATCTCCTCTGCCTTGGCATAAAACAAAGAGTGGAAAAAAAAGAATAAAAACTAAAATAATTTTTTTCATTCATCAAAGATATTCAGAAGAGGTTGCATTTACAACCTCTTCTGAATACTTATTATTATTGAAGTGAAATCCTGATAACCTCGTAGTGATCTGATGTATTGATCTTTATCAAATATATTCCCTTGCTGTAATTGACAAGATTAAGATCAATAGAATTAATTCCTTTTACTGACGTTCCCTTTATAGTATTCAGTATATTTCCTGTAACGTCTGAAATTTGAAGTTCATATTTCTTTTCCTCCATTGCCCCGAATTTGAGAGTAACAATTCCGCTTGTTGGGTTTGGATATGCTCTTAATCCTTTATCTGTATATGCTTGTTGCGCCTGCCTGCAAGAGTTAACTGTAACGTTTAAGCTATCTGCATCAGATGTATCGCAATCGTTAGAGGCATTCACCATAATGTACCCACTAACGGAACCGAAAAGAACAATGATTGTCCCTGTACCTTGACCACCAAGTATAGTGGTCCCTGATGGCACTGTCCATTCATAATAAGTGGCACCGTGCGAACCATCCACGGTGTATTCCTCCACACCGCCTGAGCATACTGCATCGCTTCCTGAAATTACGCCAGGTGATAACGGACCACCATAAATAATTATTGATCTCGAACTGCTGGCGCAGGCGCTCTTTGCTTCTGCGGTAAGCATTACCTCTGATACAGAATCACTGAAGTCATCAAAACACTCCTTAAATTATCTGGAAAATTTACCGTTGCAAGTGCG
>JBDTTM010000304.1:0-5262 GCA_039930605.1 Bacteroidota bacterium | reverse complement strand
TTGGGCAAAATACCGGGGCAATTCATTCCTCTGAATGAAACCATGAAATGTAACTTCGCTGCCTAATTTTTTTTCTTCAACCAATTTCTCCAGCAGGATTTTTTCACTGCCATCACCAAGGATATCGAGTATAAAATCATTCCTTCTTTTGGAAAGTTCTTCGATAATGGTAATCAACTTACTCACATTTTTCCGGGGAACAAGGTAACCGACATAGAGAAGATGTTTTTTTTCCTGCCTTGATATTATTGCGCGGATCTTGCCTGATTCAGAAGCGAAAAATTCTGTATCTACTGTGTTGATGCCAATGAAAACCTTTTCTGCCGGCGCGCCCATTTTCACCAGGTACTCTTTGGCTTTTGAACCATAGGCAACAAATGCTGAGGCACGTTTGATAAGCAATCGCCTTTCAAACTTCCTGAATGCTGAATCGAACCGGCCGGGGAATTCAATAGCTCCACTCCAGATAACATAATTGATTTTTTGAAAAAATGACCGGATGTAAATTTTTACAGTAGCCAAACTAAATCCGAGGACAATAATTTTATCCGGTCTGAATTTTGAAATAACACTGTTGATGCCGCCGTAAGTGAACATCGTTTTCTCTACATTCCCAAAACTGATCTTCAACGATTTCAAAATTTCATATTGAAACTTCATTTCTGAAAAATCAATTTTTGCTTTCCTTCTTTTGTATCCGGCAGCAGCAAAAACGACTTTGAACTCCACACCCAATTCTTTGAATTGCTTTCCGATTTCATTGAAAAGCGGAACCCTGTATGGTTGCGGAACATTCGATATGAGGAGCACACGTTTCATTTCATGCATGCATCCATTTTTTAAACCAGGCCATCAGGAAATAAATCGTCCACAGGTCGTTGGTAGAATTTTTGTTTCCACTGCGGATGTATTTTACAAGTCTCTTTAACCCTTCTTCATTAAACAGGTTTGTATTGCTGCAAAACTCATGAAGATTGGTTTCTACATAATCGGTCATCATCCCACCTGCCCATTCACGAAGGGGCACGGAGAAACCCATCTTTTTCCGATAGAGGATATCCCGGGGAAGCAATGATTCAAGTGATTTTTTCAGAATGAACTTAGGTTCCCCGTTCATCATTTTATACTTGCCGGGAATACTCAGGGCGAAATTAACCAGTTCGTAATCCATAAAGGGGGCGCGGGTCTCAATGGAATGCGCCATACCTAATTTATCAGATCTGTAGAGGTAGCGATTGGTGTCATTCATTTTGAATCCGAGGTAACACATCCAGTCAATATCTTCTTTATTTTCCTTCGGAATTGCTTCAAACATCTTCCTGTAAGCAGCAATTACTTCGTATGAATTCCAGCCCGATGAACGCAATAAAAAACTTTCGGAAAGAAAATTTCTTTTAATACTCTCCTTGAAACTCCTTGCTGCTCCCCAAAAAAATTCCTGGTTGTGAGCGGCACGATTCAGCATTTCACTTTTAGGAGAGGTTCCATCAAATAATTGGTACCCGGCTGCAATTATTTTTTTTACCGGGGAAGGGAGATTTGAATAAGTATGATAAAGCGAATAGCTATTCAGGTAACGCGAATAGCTCCTGTACCCTGCAAATATTTCATCGCTTCCATCTCCCGTAAGTACCACGATAGTACCCTGCTCCCTTGCCTTCTCTGAGAGAAAATAAAGAGGAATACAGGTCGAATCAGCAAGCGGTTCATCAAATATGTCTACAATCTTTGGTACAAAATCACAGATCTCAATGGCAGTAACGGTCTTCTCATAATGCTCCGTCTTGAATTGTTTGGAGATCTTTCTCGCATATTCAAGTTCATCATAATCAGGTTGATTTTCAAAACCAATAGAATATGTTTTCACCGGCGCTGTACTTTGCCTGCTCATCAATGCCACGAGTGCGCTGGAGTCAACGCCACCACTCAGGAAAGCGCCCACCGGGACATCGGAAACCATTCGGTATCTGACACTCTTTTCCAATGCTTCAAGGGTTTTGTGCGCTAGTGATTCCAAAGAATCATTTGAAAGATCAGTATAATCTACCTCCCAATATTGCTCGTATTTCTCAATTCCATTTTTTCCTACGATCATTTTATAGCCGGGATGAACCTTGAAAATGTTTTTGAACATCGTCATGGGTGGTGCAAGCTGGTTGAATGTGAGGAAATGATAAAAAGCTTTCTCATCCAGCTCCGGCCTTATCCAGGGCAGGGTGAGCAATGATTTTATTTCCGAAGAAAATGCAAATACACCCCCCTGGGTTGTGTAATACAAAGGTTTTTTACCTGCACGATCCTTCGCAAGAAATAATTCCTCTTTTTTCGGATCCCATAAAGCAAATGCAAACATGCCATTGAAAAACTGAAGACATTGCTCCCCATATTTTTCATAGAGATTCAACATCACCTCCGTATCACTGGTACTCTTGTATTTGTGGTTGCCGGCAAGGGACCGGATTTCATTGTAATTATAAATTTCACCATTGAAGACAATGACATTGCCGGGATCTGAAATCATCGGCTGGTGACCCTGCGCCGACAGGTCAATGATGCTGAGACGCTGATGCCCAAGAAATAATTTTCTTTCCGCATCATTCCAGGTTCCGCTGTCATCAGGTCCCCGATGCGCAATGCACCGGTTCATTGCATCCATCAAAGACTGTTCATCCTTTAATGATACACCGGAATAATTAAAAATGCCATTGATCCCACACATACTATCCTTCCGTTAAACTTCTGACAGTATTCACCCATTCGGTTTTGAAATACTGCATGTCAAATTTTTTCACATAAGTAAAACCGCTATCAGAAAATTGCTCCCGGTGTAACAATACCTTTTCAACTGCTTCAGCCAAATAATTGGAATCCTTTACGATCAGTTGCCCAGCATTTTCGAGAAGCTCCTTCATACCGCCCGTACCGGAGCCGATTACAGGCGTTCTGCAAAGTAACGCTTCATGCGCAATCCTGTTCCATCCTTCTGTCATCCTGGAAAGTGTAATTACCACATCACTGCACCTGAGTAATGCCAGGTAATCAGTCCTGTTCAACGACAGAAACTTAACCGGTAAATCCGGAGTATGATTTTTCAGGCCCGTCATGACAAGTTGAACTTTTTTATCCTTCAGTGCTTCGTACGCTTCATAAACTCCTTTTTGTTTATGTGCATTCCCGATATAAACAATGGGAAGCGAGGTGTCGAAAGAATATTGCTTTTTAAATGCTTCCGCCTCATCGCTGCCAGTCTGATACTCCACCGGGTCAAATGAATTATAGATTATTTTAATCCGTTTACAACCAAGGTTTGCCAGGTATTCTTCCCAATACTTTGAAACGGTTACAACAACATCAACTTCCGCAAGTCTTTTCTTCAGCCTGTCGAAAAACCATTTATGTCTGAACGAAGAATTTGCAAGTTCGTCATCGATGTGGTGAATCATTGCAATAGTGCGGGCATGCTTATTTCTTTTTCCGAAAACGATGGGCGATGGCTCACAGACTACTACATCGGCCTGTGGCTGATGATGCGACATTCTCCACCAATAGGAACGAAACGAATCCTTCTTCTTCAACACTGCCGCAACATCCATTTGCAAATCGAATTGCTCTTTCAGCGACATAGCGGCAAAAAAGTCGTAGGCATTCCCTCCATTTGCACCTGAAGGCAAATGTCCGGATTGAACAGCCTCGTAAACCACAGGTGTTCTGCTTTGCCAAAGAATTTTTTTCATCTCAAAAATATCCTTATCCCTTCAGGTCGCGTGGTGAAAAATAAACCGGGAGTTTTTGACCGTTACAGTTGTTAAAAATGAAAATAATTATGTTTGATTTCACAGGGAGTATTATTTTTTTTACAAATAAGTTAAGCGCGCATTTCTATGAACCATGCGTTAAATTTACTCGTGTTTAAAAGGATGTCGCCGATATTTCTAAAATAAATTTCCTGCCTGGAAGCATCGTTTTTAAAATTCGAATAGCGGATCAGCTGAACGGCAAGTAATACAGACCGGACATGTGCCACTAACAAATACCCGCGGCCACCGGGATTGGCAATCTTTATAAATTCCCTGAATAACTCTTTCTGAAACGTCCAGTCGTACAGGGAAACAACAGGGATGGAACAGTAATATAAGAGATCATACCATGCATCGCCTTTGTAAGAACCGGTTTCCATGTCAAGCACCGACATTTTTTGTTCTTCCTGCCGGCCTGGAACTGCAAAGGCATAATTGGTCGTTTGAAAATCATAATGAACCAATACCTTTTTCCAGAAAAAACTTCCGGCTAAATTGAAAATTGCAAGGCGGAACAATGTCCATTTTTGCGTCATGCTGAGTTTGCCCGCTATCCACCCATAATTTTTCATCACCATCAATGCAGGAAAGAAAAATCCTTTGATTCTTTCAGTGAACGTAAAATATTTTTTGTGCCTGCGTATCTCTTGAAATTCTGTGATGCCCCGCACGAACAACCGGTAATTTTCAGTTGTCCATTGCCTGGCAAGGATGCTGTCGCGTGTATGCTGTTCCCTGTCAACGTAACGGGTGATGAAATAATTTTCTCCTTTGCTTTCAAGTTTTGGGAAAAGCAGGTACCTGAAGTGCGTACCTGAAACCATTTCAAGAAAATCAATTTCCTTGAGAAGGAACCTATTGACCGTTGTGAATACCTTAACGACAAATTTATTTTTCTCTTTATCCTGTGCAACTATAATCAGTTTGGTTTTATTTTGCTGCAGCACAGCAAGCTGGGTCAGTCCATGACTTTGCAGAATGGCATGCGTATCAGGACTCATGTTTGCACATTATTTTGCAAGCCTGTAAACCACTACGAAGCTTCCCCCGAAACTTCTAAGAATTGGTAACCGGTTCATGGTATTCAATCCGGTCATTTTATTCACCAGGAAAAAAGGAAACTCAATGCCTGTAATGCGCTCGAGCTTAAAACGGATGAACAGCTTACTCAATTCCCACGGATATGCATAGCTCATGATTTTTTTTCCAAGGAAATTGCGTCTGAAAAATGTTTTCAGGAAAGTTACCGGGTTAAAAAGGTGTAGCGCATTTGATATTTCACAAATCAGGAGTCCGTCATTTTTTAAAACTCTTTTCACATCTGCCATGTAGTTATCGTATTCATCCTTTGGGATCAGGTAGAAGAATTTTCCAACCGTTACCACATCAGCAGAGTTGTCGGGCAACGGAAGCTTCTTCATGTCGGCACAATGGTAATGCACGAATTGCTTTGTACCCTGCGGAA
>JBDTTM010000303.1:0-5263 GCA_039930605.1 Bacteroidota bacterium | reverse complement strand
GGTGTTACAGGGAAGTAAATCAAAACTGATGTGGTGTTTTGTCCCGACACAATTGTCCCACCCGGGGCAGTCCATGTATATCCGGTAGCATTGGCAACAGGGGCGACAGAATAAGTAAATGCCAAATTACATACACCATATCGATTTCCTGTAATGAGTCCCGGCCGTGGAGGCGCTTGCGCACTTGCAATTTGAAAAGTTGAGAAAAATACTGCCAGTAATACAACTGCAGATTTGATTGGATTGTTAGTTTTCATTTGAATAATATTTAGTTGTTAAATAGAGTTGGGTTTATTCGATTGTTAAAAATTATTTGATTTGTAAATGGTTTAAAAATTATTTTTTAGATACGTAATTAGAGAACAGCCGGGTATCTTCTGAATTCTGCCCAGATGTTTTTTATTGTAACGCCTTGTTCAATTTTAATCCGTGAGAAATAAAGATATTGTAAACTTATCGTAAATATCTGCCATAAATACAACGATAATCAGCCGTTTTACCAGCCCGGTGTTCATAGTTCATTCTGCCAACTGAATTGCAAGAAGAAACCCCGAACACATTGCTGTGACGGGGTTCCGTGAAATATTATGAATAAACTTTTGCCTGTTACATGGTATAGTGATCGTTGATTATTCTATCTAGTTTTTCAAAACTACCCGCACTTTTAACCACATAATCCAATGCGCCTTTTTTCCTTGCCAATTCAACAATCTTTTCATTCTCCACAGACGTAAGCATAATTACATCTGTTTCAGGATAGATCTCCTTCAACTTGGTAAGTGTTTCAAGTCCGTCTTTTGAGGTACCAAAAGAAGTATCCAGAAAATAATCCATCAGTACCAGTTGCGGCTCAGGTACATTTCCGGAAATCAATTCCTTTAGACATGAGTCCCCGCTGGAAAATTCCTTTACCTCGAGTTGTGGATACTTGGAAAGATGATCCGTTAGCATGGAGCGCTGAATAGCATTGTCCTCCACGATGAATATAGTACTTAGCTTTTTAGTAGACATGATGATAGTTCGTTAGGTGATTGAATTATATTGGTGTTAATCTACGCGTAGCGAAAGTATAAATTTTTAATTGAGTTTCACTTCTTTACGGTTTTCTGATAGTGGGTCAAATTCATCCATGATTTCCCTGCATTACAACAATGGTTTCGTTTCTCGCAAGCACAAAGATTTTGACTCTATATCGGCTTTCTTCGCTTTGTGGCATTGCGGGATTATTAAATTATTTCCCGGCAAAAAAGAAATCAAACTACATATCAAAAAGTAAATTCATGAAACAGAATATTCTTTTGGTATCATTCCACAACCAGGTTTACCCTGGCAATGGAGTTCGTTGAGCTCTTCAATATCACCAGATAAATTCCCTGCGGCAAAGTTGATAGGTCCATTTCAATCCCATTCTTTCCTTCCGCTACTTGGTAGGTATTTGATTTAATTTCTCTTCCCGCAACATCATATAAATAAAGTACTCCTTCATCTTCTTTGTCGGCATTAAATTGCAGCGTTGCTGTTGCATGTGCAGGATTCGGGTAAATAATAACATCATGTAACATGCCGCCAAGATTTGTAGTAGCAACACGCGCAGCAAGTGTGGTAAAATTAGCCGGCGCAGAATAACCGCTTGATGTTCCCATGCCCGTACACATACTTCGTACAGACCATTGATAGTTTGTGGATGCCGCCAGTCCGTTAAGCGGGGCTGTGGTTGTTCCTCCAATTCCACTTACGTCCTTCCAGGAAAAATTTGTCGTACCGTTCACCGCATAACGAACACGGAATGTGTCAGCAGCAACCAGGTTTGTCCAGTTTACTGATGCAGATGTACTCGTAATATTGCTTGCATTTAATCCATAAGGAATGATACAGGCGACTGGAGTACTCAGAGTCGTAAATAGAAATGATGTGCTGTATCCACTTGTCACACCCACACATTTAGAACTAACCTGGAACTGGTAAGTGACGCCGGGTACCAATCCGGCAAGTGAAGTGTTGTGTGCGCCCGAACCGTTTACATCTTTCCAGGTAAAATTGGTGGTGCCATTCACTGAATAGCGTACCCGGAATGTATCCGCAGAAACTGAATTGGTCCAGCTTATTGTTGCTCCTACATTCGTAATTGCTGTTGCATTTAAATTAAATGGTGTAATGCAAGGCACTGCAGTATTGAGTGTGGTAAAGACGCCCGGAACTGCCTGGTAACCCGATGACGTAATGCTGATGCAAAGACTTCTTACCCACCAATCGTATTGTGTTCCCGGTTGTAAACCTGTAAGCACCGTTGAAACAACATTTGGTTGTCCGCTGATTTTTTTCCAGTTAAAGTTTGTGGTACTGTGCACAGCATAGCGAACCAGGAAAGTATCTGCGGTTGCATTCGCCCAGTTGACCTGTGCCGATGTATTCTGAATATTGTTTGCTGAAAGATTATTCGGCAACAGGCAATTCACAGTTGGCGTTGTCACCGTCACCTGCCTGGTTTGTGCGCCCGTACATCCCTGTCCATTTGTATATGAATAAACGATGTTGTAAGGACCTCCCACACCGGCCGTAGCCGGATTAAACTGGTTGCCGTTGATGCCTGGACCCGAAAAATTTCCGCCTGCAGGACTTCCTGTCAATGTAACCGATGCTGCATTGGAATTATAAGATGAATTTAATCCGCTAAAGGAAACTGTTGGAAGCGGATTCACTGTAACTGCAACAGGAATGCGTCCGCTTTTTGCAACCTTGTCTGCTGAGCGCACAACCATGTCATAAAAGAAAGTATAGTTCAAATGACCGGCGTATGATCCGAAAATACTGCAGATGCCTGTAACAGTATATGGATAAGAAACTCCTGCTGTATTGTAAAAAAGGTTTGGCGTCCCACTCACCAGCAGCTTATAGCCAGCTCCTGCAGGAATGTACCAGTTCAGCGTAATTACATTTGCTCCTGTTGCGGGAATATTAATGCTCACAGATTTTAATTGTGTGGATGCACGATCCTGTAAAATAAATGTACGGTTGCCTGTTGTTGATGCATACACTTTTACCGATACCAGCGTGATATTACTCACAGCATCAAACTGAGAATACCAGCTATACGTTGGCAGCGATGTCTGGTAGCTTCCGCCTCCAATCGTATTGTCCACAGGTCCTACGTGAACTGTTGTACCTGTAGTTGTCACTTCGTTTTCTACATAGTAAGTAGTATTGCCTGTTAAATTCGGAGTCGGATAAGCCCCACCTGTTGCAAGCGGGATTGTTGCTACAGCAGTATTGTACCATTTCATCGTTCCTGTTCCTCCGTTCGTTGCCGTAAGGTTTGCTGTTGCGCCGCTGCAAATCGTAGCACCGCTTGAAACAGGAACAGGCGCAGCAGGTAAAAGTGTTACTACAAAAGGTGCAGAGGTAGCAGTGCCGCAATAATTGGTTACGGTGCATGTATAGGAGCCAGCCGAAGAAACTATAATACTTTGCGTAGTTCCTCCGCCGGGAGACCATAAATAAGATGAGCCGGCTGTTGCTGTAAGTGTCACGTTCTCTCCCGGGACTATTGCTCCGGGTTTGTTAGCAGAAATTTTTGTGACCGGGCTACCTGCAGCTGATTGATTGGAAATCGTAACCGGAACTGCAATCACATTATTGTTTTCATTCAGCTCCACCATGTTTTGATTCGGATCAATCTGCACAACGATGTAATATGTTCCGTTACAGGTTCCGGCCGGAATATCTATCCACATGCCGTCAAGCCCCGAACTGTAACTGTCATAATAGCCATTGGAAATTCCCTGCAATGTTGATGAACAACCATAATTCCCATCGCCGATTGTGTTGTTCGGAATCTGAGCCGTCATCTGCGGAGTGTTGTTGTCATTCCTGCAATAAATGCCGCTACTGTTGTCGCATCCACCGATGTCAAGCAGGCAGAACGCAAGCTTGGTTCCTGTACCAACAATACTCCAGTGTGTAGGATCGGGATCATTCTGATCCTGCAAGCGAAGTGTGTAAATTCCCCAGTTGTCGACATGCATGTGTCCGTGAGATGGATGGTAAGTCATCGTTCCGCATGGAACATCTGTATATGACATCACGCCTCCATTCTTGTGATAGATGCGCTGCACTACAAATCTCTTTGGTACTGTTCCATCTGTGCAAAGTGTTCCCGGGTCAGTTAAAAGTGTATCGGTTCCACACAACCACTTGTTGATGGAACGTGTTTCTAGCGGACCGTAACCGATATTGGGAGTCGTTCCGCTCAGTCGCAATCGCCCATCATTGCTGCCTTGTGAGCTACTTGCTGAATTTCCGGATTGTGTGTAAACAACGTAACTGCTTTGAACTGCATCTACGGAAACTTTAATGTCAGGAAGCAAATCACAATTCGATCCTCCGCCCGGGCATACACAGCCGGTAGCATTCGTTGTGGTACATTGAGAAAATGCGGGAACAGAAAATATTGTTGCCGAAAGAAGTGCAAGTAAGTTTCGTTTCATCAGTATATGTTTTGTTTTAAAATTGTCAGATGGTATGTCCATGAATTTCATTCCTCTTCGGGCAAATGGATCATGGGCATTTCATGAGCTAAGTTAATTAGTCAGCCAAGCTAAAAAGAATACTTATGAAATGCAAGCAGAATAAGGGTTTCCAAGCCGGGACTCAAATTTTTAACCGGTTAGGAACATTGAAAAATATAACAACACAGAATGCTATCTGAAGACCGTTTGTTCCCGGTGTCTAAGAATTTAAGGATTTGTGATTAAAACACGAAGCATACATGTGTATGTGTCGTCGGCTGTTCTATCTGATTTCTATGTTTCCTATGGCCCTATGTGTTTAAAGGGATTTCTTTCATTCTGCCAGCAACTTATGTATCTAAGGATTTGGGATTAAAACACGAAGCATACGTGTGTATGTGTCTTCGGCTGTTCTATGTGATTTCTATGTTTCCTATGACCCTATGTGTTTAGGGGGATTTCTTTCATTCTGCCAGCAACTTCTCCACCAACCCCGTAAAATGATTTTTCCATTGCTCGTAGTAAACCCCTGTAGCAGGACCCGAAAATCCGGTGTGGATATTCCTGACCCTTCCTTTTTTGTCGATGATAATGGTAGTCGGAAAACTTAATATTGCACTCAGCATCGGCAAAGATTTATCTTTATTCTTCTGATCCGTTGAGCCCGCAAAAAGCAAAGAGTATTTTATTCCAAACCGGCTTTGAAGGCGGTCCAGGTTTTTCTTTGCTGTTTCGGATGTCGCTATTCTTTCATAATC
>JBDTTM010000302.1:0-5327 GCA_039930605.1 Bacteroidota bacterium | reverse complement strand
CGGGTACACGGAAATACTCTGGTACTGCTCATTCTTTTTATCATGACGGGTCATGATGCCATCGTATTCACCGCCATAAGAAATGGTGGCGTCAACAGGGTCCGGAACAATATATCCCGCCTCTCCACCTGCCGGATAATACCAATCACTTCTTCCTATTGCTTCCCCGTAAGACCTTGTTGCAATCCGTATGGGGCCCCAATCCTGTTGACCTCCATAGGCATGATAAGGAAAATCATTGTCGAGATTCACATGGTAAAATTGGCCCGTGGGCAAGTCTTCACCCGTCCATGTTCTCCCGCCATTAAAAGTTACGGAAGCACTGCCATCATCAGCAATAATAAAATTTTCGGAGTTGGTTGGATTGATCCACATATCGTGGTTGTCTCCGTGTTCCTGTATGATTTTTGAAAATGTCATTCCTCCATCGATTGACTTCCAGAATTCAACGTTGCTCACATAAAGAACATTTTCATTATTCGGATCACAGAATATTTCAGAGAAATACCAGGGTCGCTGTGAAAGATCATTTTTTGCCGAAGCAGTATCCCACGTCTTTCCTGCATTGTCACTTCTGTATAAACCCGGACGCTCTTTGTTTTCAATCATTGCATAAACGCGTTGGGGATTTGAAGCAGACACGGCAATGCAAATTTTTCCTATCAATCCTTTTGGCATTCCGGGATTTTGCGAAAGCGAATGCCAGGTGTCTCCTCCATCAATGCTTTTGTATAAACCACTTCCAATTCCCCCGCTTGTCAGTGCCCAGGGTTTGCGGTTCACCTGCCACAAGGATGCGTAAATGATATTAGGATTAGAAGGATCGAAATCAATATCAATTGCACCTGTGCTGTCATTTTTGGAAAGAATCTGTGCCCAAGTTTTCCCGCCGTCACGCGTCCGGTAAATGCCTCGCTCCTTGTTCACACCAAACATTTTTCCTGTGACCGCAGCAAAAGCGATATCAGCATTTTTGGGATTGACTATTATTCTTCCAATCGCAGATGCGTCGAGCGTGAGGACATGCTTCCAGGTTTTCCCGGCATCAATTGTCTTATAGATTCCATCACCCATAATGGCTGTGTTCCGGATAGCAGCTTCTCCCATTCCAACATAAATCACATTCGGATCTCCGGGAGCTACGGCCAAAGCACCGACTGATGCTGAATGAAAACTGGAATCTGAAATTGCGATCCATGTATTTCCGCCATCACTGGTTTTCCAGACTCCGCCACCTGTTGCACCAAAATAGTACGTTAATGAATTACCGATTACTCCGCTTGCTGTAAGAGACCTCCCACCCTGGTATGGACCGATACTGCGCCATTTCATTCCTGAATAAAGTGGCTTGCCGTATTTCTCTTCCGGACTGACATTTTTTTCTCCTGAAGAAGAAGATTTTTTTTGAGCCACAGCAAACTGAATTCCACAAATAAGAATTGTCAGGGTTAGTAAACGAATTTTCATAAATAATAATTTACAATAGTTGTTGTTAGATGCACAAATTTATGCGTTCGTATTATCAAAGGTAAATGTAGAATTATTTTTATAAGCTGACTTTGTCCAGGACTTTTTGTGTCGCGCAAAGATATTATTGACATTCTTCCCAGCTTTGCGGTCTTAGCGACTTTGCGTGCTTATTTTCTTGCAAAAAAATATAAAATTTTATATCCCGTTTAAAGACTACTATAAAACACCTATAAAAATACCCACCCCTTGCTAAAAAACATATTGTATAAAAAGCAATTCCACAACACACCGCCTAAAATCAATATAGCATAACCCGCAAAACTGATCCGGCTATTGATGCGGTCATAAAAAAGGAATAGCAATAAATTCAGCGAAAGCAAATAAAATCCAAGTCTGCAAAAATCCCATTTGGCAGCATAATTTACGTTGTAAAAGAAAACAGCACAAACTGCCAGGAAACTGGTAAAGAGCGCCATGCGTTTTCCCAGGGATATTGTTCCTGTATTATTTAAATGCTGAAAAATAATCACATAGAAAAACGGTAAACAAAGCGTGTACCTGTATAAGCTATGCAGGCAGCCTCCCTGGAACAAAAGGACATACACGCAGGTACCTATCAAGTAAATCCATGAAAAATAATACCAGTAATCAAAATTTGAATTAGAAGAATCTTTTTTCAGAAAAGCTACAATCAATATTGTTCCACCTATAAACAGGCAAAATGCCAGCGCCCACACATTCATTCCATTGCCTTCCAATGACCAATCGCTGATTACCTCCGGAATCCTGAAATAAGTTCCCCAGTGTTTTTGAACAGTCATAAATGAAAGAAGCGATCCTTTGTGAAATGTTGACTGAAAAATTGAGACCAGGAAAGTAGTCAGGGTAACGACAGCCGCAACAAGAAACAGGTTTTGGAAGTCTGTTTTTTTCGTTCTCCAATACTGATAGATTTCCGTAACCAGAAGCGCTCCCAGGAATATTAAAAAAATTGGTCGGGTTGCAGAGGCCATTATTAATCCGGACACATATAAAAAATTACTTTTCTTCTTATATCCAAACAAGGCAATGCTGATCGAAAACATAAATAATGCCTCCGTATATGGAAGCAGAAAAACAGTTAACGTAGGTAGCGCAAGTATGGTGATGGTGGCTATCAGTATTTTATTCCTGCAAAACGCAAAAGCCAAAAGGACGATCGAAACAAAATGTAAAAAATAATTCAGCGTAATAATTCCCAGTCCGGAAAAAAACTTCCAGACTACTGGAAACAGCGGGAAAAAACCTGAGTTGTAGTTTGATTCCGGGTCATTCGGATCTATCGTATATAAATTATCTTTTATATAAGAGTAATGTTCAGCATCCACTCCATCATACATGCCTTCCGTTATTTTTACAAAAGGTTTTTTTACGAGATTGATTGCCCCATCCTGATTTTTATAGGTAGGCATAAAAGATGAAAAGAATCTGTTATAAATTCCCGGGTTCTCCAGCGCTTTATAGGTGAGAGAAAAAATAAGCAGGTATCCCGCAGCAATAAGGAATAAGTAAATAAAAAGTTTTCTGGTTGTCATTGAAGGTAGGTTCATCTTAACCTGGCAAATGAATTGAACTCGAAGTGTGAAAAACGAAGTTATTAAAAATAATTAGACGTACCTGACTGACGTAAAATTCGGTGGTGTTTCAGTTTGAATTAATGCTGATGGCTTAAGCCACGAATTCCGCGAATTACGAAGGAGGAATCTGATAAATTATATTTCACTAATCAATTGAAAAATTAGATCATCTCAATGAATCTTTTTCTCCATTTACGTCAACAAGGGTAGTCGTGTTAATTCGTGAAATTAGTGGCCGATTTTTTAAACTAATCATTACCCAAAATCTGTGTTATAGTCTGTCCTACCTTATGCTATAGCTATCTACCAGGTAAGAATTAAATATAGTTTTTCTACATTCAAAATTTAAATTACAGTTTGGATTAAATCTATCCTTCGATGTTTTTAAAATTTGATAAAACTGATTTCCACTTAGTGTATTGTATCGTCCCTTAAAGTAAAAGCCGATAGAAGGAGCACCGCTACGCGTTCCACTATTTACCTGGGTAACAGGAATAGAATAATACTCCGTGGGCCCCAGTGATCCGAAATATTTTACATAAATATTAAAAGCCAGTAATAAACCAAACAAATAAATTACTCCAAATCCAACGAAATACTTAAAAATATTAATGCCTAAAACTGCTACACGGGTTTTCAATTTGTCATTTGAAGAATAGCCTAAAAAGAAAAACCTATTCCGGCTAAAATATATTGAGATTACAATTAAAAACAGAACAGATAAATAAATTAAATAAAACGGCTTATTGAAAATCAGTATCGGAAAAAATATTCTTTGAAATGAATACAAAATGGCAGAAATGACCATCGAATAATACAATGGTTTTTCTTTTCTATCAATTCTCTTTTTTGTAATCACTTAAAGGTCGTATAGAGGTGGAGAATAACTGATAGTCAACTGGCACAGTAGAGGATTTCGAAGCACTAAACTACTTGCCAGGAAAGAACATTATACGAAGCACAATCTTGATAGATTAGGGATCATTTAGCCTCTGAAACCGGAAATCTCCTTTATTAAGCTCACTCAGGCTTCTTTGACAATGATTCAAATTTGGCAGTCATTGTAGGATTACCCCGTGTTAATTTTTTGATAGTTAAATCTTCTGCTTTACTATTTGCAAGGCGTAGGTTATTTTCCGATGACAATAATGCATCTTTCGTTTTTTGAAGATGATCAATGGTTTTATCAATTTCCTCAATTGCTGTTTTAAATTTCCTACTGGCTAAATCATAATTTTTGGCAAATCCTTCTTTGAAATTGTTTATCTCATCTTCAAAATTGGTAATATCAATATTTTGGTTTCTTATCGAATTTAACTCTGCTTTATATTTCATAGAGTTCATGGCCGCATTGCGCAAAAGCGTAATTATAGGAATGAAAAATTGAGGCCGGACAACATACATTTTTGAATGCTTGTGAGAGACGTCAACAATCCCCGCATTATAGAGTTCGCTATCAGCTTCAAGAAGTGACACAAGGACTGCATACTCACATTTCTTTTCTGTCCGGTCCTTGTCCAATTCCTTAAAAAAATCTTCGTTTCTTTTTTTTGTTGCAGTTTCATCCCCTTCATTTTTCATTTCGAACATGATGGAGATGATTTCATTGCCTGAATCATCCGTTTCCTTGTAAATAAAATCCCCCTTGCTGCCTGACTTCGAATCATTATCTTTTTCAAAATAAGCTTTTTGAAAAGCCGTTGCACGAAGTCTATTGAATTCCGTTTCACAATGCTGTTCAAGTGTTTCGCCAATCATTTTGGTGGAGAGTTTGAGCTTCATGTCCTTACGCAGCGCAATCTCTTCATCCTTCATCTTGATAATATCTTCCTTTGTCTTAAGATCAGCAGCAAATTTTTCATTTAAAGATTTTTCACGTAATTGAATTTCTGTTTCCTTGTTTTTCAAATTATTTGCCAACTCGTCCCGTTCTCTTTCAATTTTTTGGATTGACTCAGTTACCGCGAGTTTTTTTGCAATTTCCGCAATATCAATTTTTGCTTTCAGTCCAGCTAACAGAGCGTCTTTCTTTGCCAACAGTTCAGCAAGTTCAAGTTGATTTTTTGATTTCAATTCACTTATTTCCTTTTCCTTTTCTGCAAGACCTGCCTGCAATGAATTTTTAATATTCGCTTCGGCAAGCTTAACAGCACTTTCCTTTTCTTTATCTGCAAGTTTTAATCGCTCGTCCAATTCTTCTTTAAATTGATGATCTCTAACTTGCTTGAGGATATCCGCGAA
>JBDTTM010000301.1:0-5346 GCA_039930605.1 Bacteroidota bacterium | reverse complement strand
TAAACAACACTACCGGTGGCGGAGGTAATTCCTATACCTGGAATTTCGGTGATGGTACAGGAACATCTGCTCAACAAAATCCTTCTCATACTTATAACATTCCCGGAACCTATACTGTTACGCTTGCCGCAACACTCGGCTCATGCAATGACATTGATTCAATCGTCAGTTACATTACTGTGAATCCTTCGCCCACTGCGGGATTTAGCGCAGCGAATGTTTGCCTTGGAGATGCAATGAACTTCACCAATTCTTCTTCAGGTGCCACAGGTTATACATGGGATTTTGGTGACGGCACAGGGAACTCAACTTCAACCAATCCTTCTTATACATACACAACTGCAAACACATTTACAGTAACTCTTGTCGCATCCAATGGACTTTGTACAGATACACTTACCCAAAGCGTGGTTGTAAATAACACGCCACAAGTCAGCTTCTCTTCATCAGGCGCAACAACAGGTTGTGATTCGCTCACGGTAAATTTTCTAAATAATTCCACCGGTGGAGGGGGTAATTCTTATACATGGAATTTCGGAGACGGCATCGGAACATCATCACAACAAGCCCCATCCTATACTTACACCTCTCCGGGAACTTACACAGTTACCCTTGCAGCAACACTCGGATCTTGCAGCGATGTTGATTCAATCGTCAGCTATATTACCGTGAACGTCTCACCTGCAGCGGGATTTAGTTCAACCAATGTATGTCTTGGAGATGCAATGCCTTTCACGAACTCATCAACAGGTGCCACAAGTTACACCTGGGATTTCGGGGATGGAACAGGTACTTCGATATCAACAAACCCTTCTTACACCTACACGACTGCAAATACATTTACTGTTACACTGGTAGCATCAAACGGACTTTGTACAGATACAATCACTCAAAGTGTAGTAGTGAACAATGCACCACAGGTCAGCTTTACTACTTCCGGTGCAACAACAGGATGTGGACCGCTGACGGTAAATTTCGTTAACAATACTACCGGTGGCGGAGGAAATTCTTACGCTTGGAATTTTGGTGATGGCATCGGAACGTCTTCACTACAGGATCCATCTTATACCTTCACAGCAGCGGGAACCTATACGGTTTCTCTTGCAGCAACACTTGGTTCATGTATAGATGCTGATTCGATTATTGGCTACATAACCGTGAATGCCTCTCCCACAGCAGCATTCACGGCATCAAATGTTTGCCTGGGTGATCTAATGAATTTCACGAACTCCTCAGCGGGCGCTACAGGATACACCTGGGATTTTGGAGACGGCACAGGTACATCTACCTCAACAAACCCATCTTACACTTACACAACAGCAAATACATTTACAGTAACATTGGTTGCAACAGACGGACTTTGCACAGACACCCTCACACAAACGGTTGTAGTGAACAATGCGCCGCAGGTCAGCTTTACTTCAACCGGCGCTACCTCAGGTTGTGGTTCGGTCACGGTGAATTTCCTAAACAACACAACAGGAGGAGCAGGCAATTCTTATACGTGGAATTTCGGAGACGGCACAGGATCTTCTTCTCTGCAAAATCCAACCTATGTCTACACCATCCCCGGAACGTATACCGTTACATTGACAGCAACAGTGGGTTCGTGTATGGACGTTGATTCAATCGTTAATTATATTACCGTTACACCCGGTCCGATTGCCAGTTTTAATGCAGGAAGTGTTTGCCTGGGAGAAACAGTAAATTTTGTAAATACATCAAGCGGTGCAACCTCCTATTTATGGGATTTTGGAGACGGAACCGGAACATCTACACTACTGAATCCGACTCACGTGTATTCAGTAGGCAATACATTCACGATCACTTTGATTTCTACTGATGGGAATTGTGCAGACACTGTGACGCAAACTGTAACGGTGAACCCTGCACCCAACGTTGCATTCAGTGCCAATGCAACTACTGCCTGCGATTCTTTGACAGTGACGTTTACCAACAATACAACAGGTGCAACAAGTTACAACTGGGATTTCGGTGACGGATTTTTCTCTACCGATGTCAACCCGGTGCACACCTATAATGTTCCCGGCGTTTATTCAGTTACATTGAACGGTATTGTGGGCATTTGTATTTCCTCGCAAACATCTGTAAACCTGATTTCAATTTATGAAACGCCTCATGCAACGGTTACCGCTTCCAGTAATTTTCTTTGTCCAAATGATTGCGTGAATTTTACGTCCACATCAACCGGTTCACCAAATATGTGGGCGTGGAATTTTCCAGGATCAACAACATCCATTTCTTCCTCTCAAAATCCACCGAACATTTGTTACCCTTCGGCAGGAACATTCAATGTTGTGCTGAATGTTTCCAATGGACATTGCTCTTCCTCACAAACACTGACGGGCTTCATAGTTGTAAATCCATGCACATCATTGGTTGCAGGATTTATTTCAAGCGATACGTTGCTGTGCAAAGGATCCTGTATCAACTTCACCAGCACATCGCAGAATGCCTCCTCCTACCTGTGGTCATTCCCCGGCGCAACACCGGCATCTTCTACACAGCCGAATCCGAATTCAATTTGTTACCCGTTATCGGGAAGCTATGACGTTACTCTGATTGTATCCAACGGTGCTACATTCGATACGTTGACGATGACCAATTTCATCGTAGTTGCCAGCCCGCCGGCTCCGCCTGTATTCACGCAAAACGGAGACACGCTTACTTCTTCGCCAGCTGCAACATACCAGTGGTATTTCGGCAGTTTCCAGATTAATGGCGCGACCAATCAAACGTATGTTGCCCAGGCTTCCGGGAATTACTATGTGATCATAACAGATAACAACGGTTGCCAGGCGACTTCAGCGCAAGGGTGGGTATCTTTAATTGGTATCAATGAATTGAACGATGCTACATTGGTTTACCTGTATCCCAATCCTGTATTGTCGCACCTGACCATCATGATTGAAACCAGTCAAAGACCCGATATTCATTATGAGTTAATGGATGCAATAGGTAAAAAAATACTTTGGGATGAATTCACACTCACACAATCTCCAATGAAAAAGGAGCTGGACCTTTCCGCTCTTGCTTCCGGAATTTATTTTATCACCATTGAATCGAAAGGTTCCAGCGTGGTTAAAAAGATAGTGAAGCAATAGGCAATTTCTGTCCCGTTTTATTGTGTAAGGTCTTTGTAAGAAAGGACAGTATTTCCCATTAACAAACAATTGTAAGATTAGTATAATTTTTTCAGCAGGAAGTGGCTTTGCGCCACTTTTAGTGAAACCTGATGAAAAAATTTATTCTTGCGATCCTGGTTGCTGCATGCAATGTGCCTGCATTTGCCCAGGAATCCTTTTCGGAAATTCCGGACTCAACTTCGTTTTATAACCTCTCTATCGAGGAACTTTTAAATGTTGAGATTTCTGTGGCTTCCAAAAAAGCCCTGACCCTCAGGGAATCGCCCGGAATCGTTACACTGATTACACAGGATGAAATCAGGAATTCAGGCGCAAATGATTTGATGGAAGTTCTGAGCATGGTTCCGGGACTGCAATTCGGTGTTGATGTAGAAGGTGCTGTGGGAATTGGTGTGCGTGGAAACTGGGGACATGAAGGAAAAGTTTTGTTGCTGTTCGATGGACAGGAAATGAATGAACCACTTTATTCAACATTGCAATTCGGAGGACATTATCCCATCTCCCAGGTTAAAAAAATAGAAATTATCAGGGGACCAGGTTCCAGCATTTATGGTGGAAATGCCGAGTATGCTGTAATCAATATTATTACCAATACAAATACAGAATTTGAAGGATTGTCTGTAGCCACTTCCTACGGACAGATGATGAAAACCTTTTCATCACGCAATATTTCGGTCAACGGCGGACATCATTTCGGAAAACTTGCAGTGAATATTGGCGCTTACGCCGAAGAAGCAAATCGCAGTGAGAGAATTTTTACGGATTATGATGGTATTCAGTATGACATGACGAACCAGTCACTGCTCAGAAATGGATTGCTTAATTTTTCAACTGAGTACAAGGGATTGAGCTTTCGTTTCCTCGGAGATTATTATATGATTGAAAACCGGGATGGCTATGACCATGCTCTGATGCAAAGCGAACCGGTAACTTTCAATTCAACATTCTTTGATTTAAAGTACAACCTGAAAGTGAGCAATAAACTCTCTTTAATTCCGGAATTAAAATACAAGGAGCAAACGCCATGGAAGGTATATGACAAAGTCTCACCGGATGACGATGAATATTTTAAGCGAGCAAAGAAACCATCTGCCAACCTCACTATTCATTATGATGTAAGGAGAAATATAAATATTGACGGAGGCGCAGAATATTACATTGACCAGGCGCATGATTTCGTTGAGGACGGGATATTCAACAATGGGAAAAGTACCATCACCTATTATAACTCAGCTTTTTTCCTGCAGGGACTTTGGAGCAATAAAATCGCAAACGTCACGATAGGCACACGTTATCACATCAATAATTATTATGATCCGAGTTTTGTTCCCCGCATCGGAATTACCAAAGTAATCAGGAAGGCGCATTTTAAGTTGCTGTATAGTGCTGCATACCGAACTCCATCTATTGAAAATATTCACCTGGGCGTAAACATACAGCCGGAGAAAACAAAAGTGGCGGAATTTGAAACCGGATACCAGTTCAGTGACAACTCATACCTGACAGCAAATATTTATGACATCACTACCTCCAATGCGATTGTCTATTCTTATATGAACGGTGACGAAGGGTATCATAATTCAGGAAGCACCGGAACGCGGGGCTTTGAGGTTGACTATAAAATCAAAAGCGGTTTCGGTTATACTGATTTTAATGTGGCTTATTATACGGCCCGTGGAAAAGAGAAATCCGAAAGCTACCAGGTGAGCACGGATGACGACCAGCTGCTCGCACTCCCCGGACTTGTTACCAACTGTTTTTTGAACTTTCGGGTGAATGATAAATTAAGCATCAACCCATCACTTTCCCGCATCGGAAGCAGGTACGATGTGACCGGCATTGACGCCGAAGGCAACAGCATTTATAAAAAATATAAACCCGGGTTAATCGTAAACACTTTCGCTGTGTTGCAGCTCACAAAAGTGAAGGGGTTCAGCGTATCTGCCGGATGTGCAAACATTTTTAATACACGCGTTCAATATATTCAGCCTTACAACAGTAATCATGCGCCATTGCCCGGCCGTTCGAGGGAATTCAGGCTGGTATTGAGGTACGATTTAGAGGCCAGTAGAAAATAAAAAGGAAAATGTTTTCTACATACATACATAGGCGTTCGTTGAAGCAGGTAAAAATATTTTTACTGCTCGCTGCTTTTGTATGCAATTCATTTTCGTCCGGA
>JBDTTM010000300.1:0-5378 GCA_039930605.1 Bacteroidota bacterium | reverse complement strand
CCGGTTTATATTTTTTAAAGCTTATTGCAGGAGATCAGTTTACAGAGCCGGTAAAACTGATCAGGAAATAAACGCAAGTTTTTCTGTGTTGGCAGGATTTTCGTTCTGCCATTAGAAACGGATGAGAACACTTTCATCGTTTACTGCTGACAGGTCTTCGAACGATGTTTGTGAAGTGTGAGACATGCCACTAAAGTAATCGTTAGTCCAGTCGCAGATTAGAAGTCTCAAAACATTATCTTCTGCCAGCTATTCCGCTCTGGCAGTTTTGTTTTTATACCTTTGAAAGCACCATTGCATTAAAGGTCAAAAATATGCTCCGCAATTTATTTTTCCTCTTTCTATTTTTGTCCGCCACAAAAATAAATTCCCAGCCCTTGCCTTCCCAGCTCAAGCTTTCTTCTCATTCCCCCGACAGCTTTATTGTCGAATTCAAAACAACCAAAGGAAATTTTTCCATGACAGCGCACCGCAACTGGTCGCCACTTGCATGCGACAGGTTATTCCTGCTCGTGAAAAATAATTGGTATGACAACACAGTTATTTACCGCGTTGCTCCCACAAGAAGCTACAAGGGAGGAAAGATTGTGCAGTTTGGTTTGAGTAACAACCCTGATGCCAATTATGCATGGCGCGATGCAACAATAAAAGATGAACCCGTCGTGCATCCGCATGAATGGGGCGCAGTCTGTTTTGCCCGCGACAGCACCAACTCCCGCTCCGCCGACATAGCCATTTCTCTCGCTCCCGGCACACAGCTTGACACCATTGACTATCATGGCGTAATTGGATTTCCCACTTTTGCAATAGTGACCGATGGATTGAATGTGTTACAATTACTCAACGCGGAATATGGAAATTCCATTGTTGAATTGCCTGATGATTCTCTATTCCTTGGTCGCGCATTTCTCGATCGTAAGTTCCCGGGGCTGGACAGAATTATTTCTGCAACAGTAATTAAATCGTGGACGGGAGGAAAGGGAAATTGAATGGTGTTCACAATTACTTTTCATGAGGGACATCGAGTATATCCAGATTGAAAAATATTAGCCTCATATAATCATGAAAGATGAAAAGTGGGAATCCATTTTTTGACATTAGCCAAAAAAATGAAGGTTTAAAAGTTTCAAGTGAAATTTTATTTATTATGATCGAAAGAAAAAGTTTCTGAAAGCCAATTTGAAAAAAAATCTCTCTATCCTCTACGTATTTCTCATTCTCTTAATGGTTGGAACTAAGGCTCAGTCACAAATAACTCTTCAACATACTATTGATTCAACTCTTTACGGATATACCTTTTATCCTGCTAAAATTAGCAATACTGAAACCAAGTATGTTTTATTAGATACATCAGCAGATACATTTGATATTTATAATTTAGATTTCTCTCCCTTCATGACCAACATTTCTGTTCCGCACCCCTTAAATAATGGTAACTCTTATTTTTATTATGTACTTTAACCTTCTCCAAAACGCAGTTCTTCCTAAAACTTAGCAAACTTCGCTACGCGTCAACAGTTGAAGAGCTGTCATTTTCCAAGGACCGGAATCTGATAAAAGATCAAATATTACAGCTCTCGGACTGCTCTTACCTGGATCGTGCAGAAAACATATTGATTAGCGGAGCAACCGGTTCGGGAAAAAGTTTTCTTGCGTGCGCATTGGGTCACCAGGCCTGTGTGATGGGCTACAAAACACTTTACCTGAATCTGAACCGGTTTACAGAGAAGCTCATGATGGCAAAACTGGACGGAACTTTTGTCAAGATGCTCAATCATCTGGAAAAAACTTCCCTGTTAATCCTGGATGACTTTGGGCTGGCACCGATGGAGCAAAATACAAGACTTGCTTTATTACAAATCCTGGAAGATCGCTACGCGAAACGTTCAATCATCATCGCTTCCCAAATACCAATCAGCAGATGGCATGAGGCAATCAATGAACCTACACTGGCTGATGCGATTATGGATCGTCTGATGGCTAACGCACACCGCTTTGAATTACAAGGTGAATCATTAAGAAGAAAAAACAAACCAGAAATAAAATAACTTTGCACAATCAAATCCAAATACCCTAAAAAGAGGGTGGCTCAGCATGCCGGAATAGGTGGCTCAATATGGCCGGAATAAACACCAACTCCCACATAGAGGTTACTAACTATGCCATTATGCCAAAGCATTTTACCTTTTCCCAAATAATAAGCATTAGTGGTCGTAGCACTCGTTCCTCCTGCATTGATATCCTCTGAAACATCAAGGCGGAAAGCAGGGTTATACGAATTTCCAATTCCTACAAACCCGTTACTTCCTAATATGGTTTGCCGCGTGTTTGTACCACCCGTTTGAAAATAAAGATCACCATAATTTCCGCCCGAATTAAATGGAGCTGCAATATAGAAATGATTATCATTATTGTTATAAATCCATCCGTAATCCGTTCCTCCTCTCAGCATTTTCCAGTAGGTAGCTGTGTTTGGCGCATCAGTGCGGAAAACTTCTCCTAACCCAAATGCTCCTCCTCCGGTTTGAGCTGCAGTTAAATTCGTGTTGACGTGTAGGGCAGAGGCAACATTACTTGCACTAAAATCGCCAACACCTACTCCGGTAACCGTTGATACTGTTGATTCAATAGGTCCATTACCCGTAAAATTTGTATTCTGCCATTGCGCATAACTCACGGAAGTTGAAAGCGCGATTAACATTGCGATAAATATCGCTTTGAATTTTTTATTTACTTTTTTCATTGTGGTTAATTTTATTGTTTAATAATTTTTGAAATTAAGGTTTTGTTTTTAGTTTCAACAACAAGCGTATAAATTCCATTCCTCAATGCAGAAATATTTATTTCCTTCCTTAAAGAAGTGGCATCGATTTTCTGATTTAAATTAATTCGCCCAAAAACATCCAGAAGAACTATAGATTTTATTTCCGTGCCTTCTATATAAATCCACTCTTCTGAAGGGTTAGGGAATACTTTAACCAAATCGCTTTGAAGTTGTAAAACTCCAGTCAAACAATTTGAAATTTCACTCGTTCTAAAATAACTCTCATTAAAATTCGGCAAACCGAATCCCCACCAACATGTTCCAATATTGAGTTCATCCAAATTAAAATCGCAACTTGTCCCATTGAGATCAGGCAGATCAATAACGGCCAACATTGAATCCGTCAAAATCAAAGATGCTTCTGCGCAATAAAGTTTCCCGTCACTACCATTTAATAAACTCATAAAACCTCTTGTGACTATTGGAGAAACTATATCTGTTGAATTTCCAATGACTACTGAATCAAAAACAGAAACATCAAATTGTTTCATTAATTTATTTGTTCCCTGCTGACCAATATAAAGTTTCGTGCTGTTTGGAGAAAAAGAAATTGCATGTATTTGAGGAAAGTCATTAGCCATCAAAAAACCATTGCTAACTATCCCGGTATAATTATCAAATTGGAAAAGTTCTACTTTCTGAGCGAAGCTATCATTTACTGCACATATCATTTTTCCATCTGGCGAAAATTTCATTGGTCCTTGTATTCCGCCTTGTATTGTATATGGATTGTCATGCCCAACCCCACTCACAACAGCGTTGCTATCAATACCATTGGAAGTAACCAAGTATGCACGAAAATTATTGTTGCCTATTTCATGTCCCATTACCCATTCATCTGTATCATTGCAATGGTTTACTGCCGCAAGTTTTTCCGCGCATGGAGCAAACAGTAATAAATTTTTATGCATTGTATCTACATCTCCATTGCCTCCATCAAGGTTCATATCAATAACAGAGAAACGCATCCCATTAATCCCATTATTTTCCCATTCATCCGTTGTAAAAAGATAGTAGATGTTTTGAAAAGAAGGTTTTGGAACAATCAGTGCTTCTTGGGAACTACTGCCATTTGCTCCACCCATTATGCCCGTACCATGAGGCATTACTTGATGCAATCGATTCCATACCGTTCTTCCATCGCTGTAAAATTGAAGACTGCCCTGTTCATCACTAATGCTTGCACAACCCTCGCTTGTAACTAATGCACCATTAGTGTCTGCCATCGCGTTACCACTTGAAAAATCAATGCCTGCGTGGGTACCAAAATACCAATGCCAAGTTCGTTTAATTTGAACAGGTTGAGCCCAGGAATTTATAGAGAGAAAAACACAAAACATTAGCAGCAGACCTTTACAGAGGAGAGTGCGTAGGGAAAAAAGATATGGGAGCGTAGTTACCCCATAAGTGTTTTGGTTGAGAGCGTAAATATAGAAGCAAATTCTACATCTGCAAGAAAAAGTTTCAAGTTTTCCATACAATCCCATTATAAACCACCATGTTGGTATTAGCAATCAGGTTATTTACAATTAGTATTCTCTATTAGGTCACACCGCCCCGCCTTAGAGCATCAAGATAGCCAGAAAAGATAGGGGGATCGCAGAAATAAACACACATAGTCCCGAAAGGCAAGATTGCATGGACAAATCTGTGAGTCCATGCAATCTTACGGAGAACTAAGTTCCCCGAGCCCCTCTCAACAAATTAGTTGGAAAAGATGGCTCTGTAATGGCTCAAAAAAATTGAGAATAAGAAATAGTTAAAATTCAGTTCTCAGGAATTGTTTCTTAATCTCCTTACGATTTCACTTAGAAGTAAATCCAAATCAGGCTTAAATGCAACCTGGTTGGTCGTTGGCAATACTTCCGTTTTATCAATTGTCAAATGAAGATGATGGTTAGCAATATGGCGCAATGAGTTTTCAAGATTTCGCATAGATTTCTTAAAGCTGTCGTCCCTTTTTCCATAATTATTTGCTACTTCCGTGAATTTTTCAAAGCCAAAGATCGGAGGAATGTGGTCAATAATCATCCGAACTATGCCGAGGGAACTGTAAATACTTTCGATGGCAGCGCTATGATTGAGCTCCTCACAAAGTCGGACAAGTTTTGCCAAATCAAAATTTTCACTTTTAATCGCTTTCAGTTCCTTTCATACATCCCGACAGTCACTTTATGTTTTTATGTGAAGCCACGCATTTTTCAGGATTAAATTGATGTTCTCCTTTTATTCGAGTCTTCTCATCTTTCTT
The DNA here is from genome assembly GCA_039930605.1 of Bacteroidota bacterium. GTDB lineage: Bacteria > Bacteroidota > Bacteroidia > AKYH767-A > 2013-40CM-41-45 > JAPLDB01. Next base: position 303 of record JBDTTM010000300.1, on the reverse strand, counting down.
CGAGCTTTTGTAAATTTTAAAATTCTGCGCGAAATCAAGAGTTCCAAAAAAATATTTGTCTACAGCATCCAGGTAAGGTTTATGTCCATCAGTGGTTAGCTGAAATCTATTTTTAACTATTCCATGTAATATTTTAATAAACTGTTAAGCGCTTTCGGAATCTCGTGTACCCGTATACCAGCAGACAATAATTTTTGTTTTGGGGTCCATTGCAATCCATGTGTATGCGTCTCCATATCCTTTTCTATTCTTGTATTTTTTAGGAACGTTTTTATCCTTAGCGTACACGAAAGACCAGATTTC
>JBDTTM010000299.1:0-5414 GCA_039930605.1 Bacteroidota bacterium | reverse complement strand
TTTATTAACCAATCAAGCCACTGATAAGGCGTAGCTAATATTTAAGGGTTGACTAGTCTATTTTCTCTGTTCTAAATTCTAACCCAAAAAAAAACTCTCCATCACAAGATGAAGAGCTCAATTCTTAAGTATTATTACGACACTATGCTTTCTTTTCTTCTATTCGTGCTTTCTTTCCACTGATTCCACGGAGATAGAAAATACGTGCTCTGCGAACAACTCCTACTTTATCAACTACGATTTTTTCAATCTTCGGAGAGAGTAATGGGAAAATACGTTCTACACCAACACCATTCGAGATTTTGCGAACTGTAAAAGTCTGGGATGCCCCAACGCCCCGGCGCTGTAAAACAACACCCTGGTACTGCTGGATACGTTCTTTTGTACCTTCAATAATTTTATAATAAACGGTAACGGTGTCGCCTGCCTTAAAAGAAGGAAGTGTTTTCTTTTCGACAAGTGTTTCTTCGACAAATTTAATGAGATCCATGGGTATTCCTCCTGTTTTTTTGATATTGGGGCTGCAAAACTATACTATTTTTTTAAATAATCTAACGGAGAGTAAAAAAACCTTGTTAATTGGTTTATTGGTTGATTTTGTTGACTTGTATGGATCTGGCTGCTGGCTGTTAAGCATTTAACTATTCAACCATTCAACTAATCACCTAATAAATCAGGTCTTCGTTCCCGCGTCCTTTCCAAAGCCCGCTCATGCCTCCACTTTTCAACTTCACCAGTATTTCCGCTCAAAAGTACATCTGGAACCTTCATTTCTCTGAATTCAGCAGGCCTGGTATAAACTGGTGGAGCAAGTAAGTTATCCTGGAAAGAATCTGAAAGCGCAGAAGTTTCATCATTCAACACACCTGGCAGTAACCTGACAATGGCGTCCACAAAAACTGCGGCAGCAAGTTCACCTCCGCTCAAAACATAATTACCGATTGAAATTTCCTGTGTAATAAAATGCTGGCGGATACGTTCGTCAATTCCCTTGTAATGTCCGCAAAGCACAATTAAATTTTTCTTCAATGAATATTTATTTGCAACAGGTTGGTCAAGCAGGGTTCCGTCGGGCGACATAAAAATTATTTCATCATAGCTCCTCGTTGATTGCAAATGTTCCATGCAACGCACAATAGGTTCAATCATCATCACCATTCCTGCTCCGCCGCCGAAAGCATAGTCATCAACGCTTTTGTGTTTTGTAATTGTGTAATCGCGGATGTTATGAATATGTATTTCCACCAATCCCTTTTCCTGCGCACGCTTGAGGATAGAGTGGGAGAAAGGGCTGTCGAGTAAATTTGGGACTACTGTTAAGATGTCAATTCTCATTTTATGGTACGAAATGCGAAACACGTCGAATTTACGAATCTGCGAATGTACGAATTGCTAAAAGGTCATATTTTAAAATGATCATTCATTTTGAAAATTTTCCTTTGACAAGCACTGTCAAACGAACTATCGCTCTTCTTGATTCTTTGTTCTAAATTCCTTATTCCTCTTCTAATTTCTTCTCCATCTTAAAATGAGGAATAACTCCAAACAAAAGATATGATTCGCCGACAACAACATACCCGCTGCGCTCATAAAATTTCACTGCATTTATTCTTGCATCAAGTGTGATGATTTTCAACCCACGTTCTTTCGCTTTTGCTTCAATGTATTCAATGATCTTTTTTCCGAATCCTTTTCCCTGCATATCATCTCTCACGGCCATCGAACGGATTTGTCCTTCTTCCTTTGAATTCAATTGTAACCTTCCACAGGCAATCGCTTCATTATTTTCATCGAGCAATAAAACATGTATGCTTTGTGCTTCCCATTCATCTTTAGTAGATGATTGCGGCTGGTTCCACGGTTTGCGCAATATCTCATACCGGAGATTGAAATACTTCTCCATCTCCTCTTCCGACTTAGGTTCCAAAATTCTATAATTCATAAATCTTTGTTGCCCGAATTTAGATCATTTACTAAATCTCTCATTTTCAAATTTGCACATTTTCAAATCGTTCCCCACATCTGGTTTCACATCTGCACATTGGTTTTTTAAATTTGCCCATCTTCAAATCGGATTTCTCTTATCTTCAAATTATCAAATCTTCATATTCTCAAATCGGATTTTTCCCATCGACAACGCTGCTATATAACCCGTACTCCATGCTGCCTGGAAATTAAATCCTCCCGTCACTGCATCAATATCCAGCACCTCACCGGCAAAGTAAAGACCTTTCATCTTTTTACTTTCCATCGTTTTAAAATCAACATCATTTAATGAAACGCCCCCACAGGTTACAAACTCTTCTTTAAAAGTTGTTTTTCCGGAGACTGCATATTCGTCATAGAGCAAATTATTCAGCAGCTTATTCAATTGCTCTTTGGATAATTGTGCCCACTGTGTATTTTCTTCAATGCCTGATTTATACAAAAGAAAGTACCACAATCTTTTAGGCAAGCCAAACTCATTCGTGTTGTTAATCATTTTCGTTGCCGCATCTTTTTTTATTCGTTGAAACCAGCTCCGCATCTCATCTTCCTTCTTATCCTTCAGCCAGCAGATTTGGATTTTGAAATTGTATTTCACCTCTGCCAAGGTGCGGGCGGCTTGTGCACTCAGTTTTAGTATTGCGGGACCACTCATACCCCAATGTGTGATCAGCAGCGGACCTTCATTTGTGTATTTGGTTTGAAGGATTTTAATCCTCGCCCATTCCACAGCTACACCCATCAGTTCCGTGACAGGATTCTTCGGCATATTGAAGGTGAATAATGACGGCACCGGCGAAACAATTGCATGTCCCGTTTCTTTCAGCCAGTCAAACCCTGCTTCATTTGCATTACCGCCGGAAGCAATGAGTACAGCATCAAACAAACGCCTTTCTTCGTAACGAAATGTCAATTCTATTTTGCCATTCTCTTTTTTTTCAAGCCGCAGTACATCAGCATTCATTTCAATTTTTACTCCATGCTGATCAGCTTCTCTCATCAGACAATCAATAATTGTTTGCGATGAATCTGAAACCGGGAACATTCTACCGTCTGCTTCTGCCTTGAGTTGTACGCCACGTTCAGCAAACCAATCAATCGTATTATTCGTCATAAACCTGCTGAAAGCACTTTTCAATTGCTTCTCTCCTCGGGGATAATTATTAGCAAGCAAATGAATATCGAAGCAGGCATGAGTTACATTGCATCTTCCTCCGCCACTTACACGAACTTTTGAAAGCAGTTTACTTGCTTTCTCAAAAATGGTAATGCTATGCTGCGGATACATCTGCGCACAATTCACCGCTGCAAAAAAACCGGCTGCGCCGCCGCCTATGATGGCGATGTGTTTAGTTGGAAGTTTTCCTGTCATCCGAGGCAAAGATATAGAGCTAAACCAAGTCAGCAATTATTAGAGAATGTTTCGATTTTAATAATGACCATTAAGGCCAATAATAAAAAGTAACACTACCAATCAAGTCACGTGGTGTTGGTAGGTGAATAATATTATTTAAGTTTGATGGGTGAAAAAATCACTCACGCTTCTTAGCTTTTTTATGATTGTCTTTCAAGCGGATGCACAAATAAAATTTCAAAAAACTTTTGGTGGGAATGCCACTGATGTTGGATATTCAGTACAACAGACTACTGATGGAGGATATATAATTGCAGGATTAACTTATAGTTTCGGTGCCGGAAACAGCGATGTTTATCTAATCAAGACAGATGCAAATGGTGATGCCATCTGGACCAGAACTTTCGGCGGCTCAAGTGACGAGCAGGCATATTCAGTTCAACAAACAACTGATGCAGGGTATATCATTACTGGTCGGACATCTAGTTTTGGTGCGGGAGCGACTGATGTTTATTTAATTAGGACAGATGTCAATGGAAATTTGCTTTGGACTAAAACATTCGGAGGAGCTGACAATGATTGGGGAAATTCAGTTCAGCAAACAAATGATGGCGGGTTTATTATTCTTGGCGTGAGTTCAAGTTTCGGTGCAAGCTTTCAGAAAGTATATTTGATTAAGACCGATACAATTGGAAATCTAATTTGGACAAAAACTTTTGGAGGAACAAATGATGGAGGGCTTTCCATTCAGCAAACTGCCGATGGAGGATATGTTCTTTGTGGAGGATCAGAATTTGGTGCAGGTAATGTTGATGTTTATTTAATCAAGACGGATGCAAATGGTGATTCCCTCTGGACGAAAACCTACGGCGGAACAGAGGATGACTATGGAAATTCAGTACAGCAAACCACGGATGGCGGATATATTATAGCCGGAAATACAAATAGTTCCAATTCGGGTAATGGTAATCTTTATTTAATTAAGACCGATAGCAGTGGTGATTCACTTTGGGTAAAATCCTTTGATCTATTTGGGTTGGAGTCTGGAAGCTCTGTTAAACAAACTTCGGATGGAGGTTATATTATTTTGGGTTCTGAAGCTAATTTAGCTTCATACATTTATAATGTTCTCTTAATAAAGACAGATTCAAACGGCTCCCCGCTTTGGACTAAAACATTTGGAACTGCAAATGATGATGATGGTGGCTATGACGTTCAACAAACAATAGATCGTGGTTTTGTAATTATTGGATTTACCAAAAGTTTCACTCCAGGTAATGCAGATTTCTATTTAATCAAGACAGATAGCAGTGGAAACAGTGGATGTAACGATGGGAGTGCCACTAGTTTTACTACATTTTTGACAACACAAGTATCAAGTTCGGCAACAATGGTAACTTCTCCCAATACGATTGCATCAACTCCATCGGCTTTAACCGGCAATGGTGGAAGTTCTCAAACACTTTGCACTTCAGTTGGTTTAAAAGATGCAAGAATAGAAAATGAATTCGTAATCATACCCAACCCCACTTCCTCATTCTTCCATATTTGCATATCCGCGCCTCATAGGGAACAGCAAATCGAAATCTTTAACCTCCTCGGAGAAAAAATCTTCTCCGCTGCTGACTTCCAACTTCCGCTACCGACTATTGACTGCCGACTTTTCCCTCCCGGCATTTACTTCGTCTCCCTCCAATCCGAAAATGGCATTGCAACTCAAAAATTGATTAAGCAGTAGTCCTTGGGTAACAGGCTTCTCATTTGCACAGCTGTACCTTGGTCAAATCGGTTATAGGCTCCTCATTTGCACATTTCTTTCTTCCTCATCTGCATATTTGCACATTTTTTTGCTTCCGGCTAATTCCCACTTCTTCAATTTGAAATGATAACTTATTATGGCCCAACACTCCCAACTCCCGACTTTTTTGCTACTTTCGCGCCTCTCATTAAAAATTTCGAAGAAAAATTAGTTTTAGAGCTGTTTTTCCACTTTCCTAAACCTGATAACGATTTACAATCCCAAATGTCCATTCGCAATATTGCCATTATCGCCCACGTTGACCACGGCAAAACT
>JBDTTM010000298.1:0-5419 GCA_039930605.1 Bacteroidota bacterium | reverse complement strand
TTTTTCCTTGTCCGCCGTAGCTTTACGGAAGGTGGATTGTTCATCTCAATTCACGGCCTTGAATCTGATTGTAGCACTATATTTTAAACCCCCTCTGAGAAAGTGCATGTGCATCAGAGAGCGGAGGATGGGGGGTGTCAATTTTACTTTGCGCTCTTTGCGCCATTGCGTGAAATTTATTTTTCTGTCCTGTAACAACCACCCCACCCATCGCGTCCCACTAATAAAGACAAACAAAAAGAACATTATGAAAATAGTCAGCGCAATTTTAGCAGCAATCATTCCCATCATCAGCTTTGCAAATAGCGGAGAAGAATCCTTTACCAAGGTTGAACTGAATTCAATCGGAAAGGTCATCATCATGCAAGGCGACAGCAACTACGTTGAAATTAATACTTCCGGTTCAAAAGAAGGAATTGATACAAAAGTAAAACATGGGACACTTTATATTGAAAGCAGCGTGGATGCAGAGTATCGAATCACGATGAAAAATATTGAGGGACTTTCTGTAAGCGGCACTGGAGAAATCACTTCCTCCAACACGATCAATGCTGATCACCTCCGCCTGGATGTTTCAGGAAGCGGAAAGATGACACTGGCATTGCAGGCGAAAGACCTTTCTATAGATATCAGCGGTGTCGGCAAACTGGTGCTCTCCGGCAAAGCGGATAACGCAAACGTGAGTATTTCTGGTTCGGGCAAGGTGGATGCATTTGACCTCCAGGTAGCGAATTGCAAAGCAGAAATTTCAGGTGTGGGTAAATGCAATATCGACGTGACCGAATCTCTTACTTCTGATATCAGCGGAATGGGTTCAGTGAATTATAAAAATAAACCAACTCATGTGAGCAGCGATGTTTCAGGAGTTGGTAGCGTAAAAGACAACAGCGAATCAGAATCACATGAAGCAGAAACGCATGAAACAGAAGCGCGTGAAGGAAAGAGCGATACGACCCACCTTTCGTTTGGCGATGTAAAAGTACTGATCGTTCGCAGCGATTCAGCAGTGGCAAGGCGGAAGTCGAGAAATGAAAAATCAAAGCCGATCTGGGGTGGACTGGAACTGGGCTTCAACAATTTTGTAGGCAGTGGAGGTAAAATGGAAGTGCCGAAAGGTTATGAGTTCCTCGACTTGAATACCGGGAAATCAATATGTGTTTCGTTGAACCTGTTGCAGAAAAATTTCCGCCTCGGTCATAGTAACGCCTGGTTCTTTACAGGATTGGGGCTGACGTGGAACAATTACAGGTTTGATAAAAACGTGAATCTCACTTCGGCAGCCGATACCATCTCCGGCGACTTCGATACAACCTCCACACGTACGTACACAAAATCAAAGTTGACAGCTGCCTACCTGACACTTCCGCTGATGTTTGAATTTTTCACCAGTAACAAAAGCAAAAATGCGCTACATTTAGGTGTGGGTGCGATGCTTGGTTATAAAATCGGTTCGCATACAAAAACAAAATTTACTGAATCGGGAAGCACAGAAAAACCAAAACAGTATGACGATTTTTACCTGAATCCATTCCGTTATGGCGCGCGGGTTTCCATCGGCTACAGGAAGTTCAATGTGTTTGCTGATTACTATGCATCCACTTTGTTCAGGGATAAAAAAGGACCGGAACTTTTCCCTGTGTCTGTAGGAATCACACTGGCAGCATTTTAATACTAAGAAGGAATCAAAATTATTTTCAAATCATTAAAACAAAAATCAAATGAAAACACAATTGATCATCGCAGCACTTCCGGTCATGATGAGCCATGGATGTGCATTCGGAATCGAAGGTTCCGGAAAAGTAGTAACCGAAAACAGGACAGTCGTCAGTTTTACAGGCATTGATTTGCAATGTTCAGCGGATGTCTATTTCATGCAAGGGGATGAACAATCCATAAAAGTGGAAGCAGAAGATAATATTGTAGGTCATATCAAAACAGAAGTTAAAAACGATGAACTGACCATCAATACAGACGGAACAGATTTTAATTCACAAAAGCAAATTATCGTGTATGTAACGGTCAAGGAACTGTGCAAACTCGAACTCACCGGATCGGGGAATATGATCGGCAAGAGTCATATCAATTGTGACAACATGACTTTGCGTGTTGGTGGTTCAGGAGATATTACTGCAGATGTACGTTCACTCACCATGACCATTAAAGTGAGTGGATCAGGAAACCTGCAGGTAAGTGGCACGTCTACTTCCACAGATATCAAAATCGCAGGTTCCGGAAATGTGAATGCAAGAAATCTTCAAACGATGAACAGCTCGGTTTCCATCAGCGGCAGTGGACAAAGCACGATCAATGCCAGTGACGAAGTTTACGTGAACATAACCGGAAGCGGAGATGTTCAATATGTTGGTGAGCCGTTGAAATTAAAAACTAGCATAACAGGTTCCGGCAACGTTTCGAAAATATAAATTTAAAATAGTTTTCTCGTGGTGACTCCGGATTGCTGAAAGGTGGTTCGGAGTTTTTTAGCTCACCGAAATACGAATTTTAAAACGAATTTACGAATTACCAATGCGGTTAATAGGGCCTGTTTAGGTTTTGTGTTGTTTTAAGGCAACGTATTGCAAACGTAAGAGCACCAAAAACCGGCATAAGCAAATTATATTTATTTCTTAGTTAAAAATATTATTTCATAGTGTATCACTTGCTCGACAATCCCGTTTTTAATTCCATTGCATCTATCGACTTGCATCTTGGTTCGGGAACTGAAATCGTAAAGTTTTTTGATATTTGCTGATATTGCTGAGCGATTCATAAACCCGTTTTCTCATCCAAGTGCCTGGGCAATTACAATACTCATGGGAATTCTGCTCAACATGATGTATTGGACAATTAAATTATATAGAACGAAAAAAAACTTGCACTCTTCGCAGGAGCAATAGGGACATCATTGTAAGTAATTTTAATTTTTACCAGAACAAAGGCTACCACTTCAGCTTGCTCAAAAAATTCACATCTGTAGTTCCTGTATTTCTATAAATCATCATCAGGATAGCAAGCCCCACAGCTACTTCTGCTGCAGCTACTGCCATGATAAAAAATACAAAAACCTGTCCGGAACTGTCGCCATGGTATGCAGAAAAAGCAACGAGCAAAAGATTCACGGCATTCAGCATTAATTCCACGCACATGAAAATGACAATTGCATTTCTTCTGAACATAACACCCAATACCCCGATGCAGAAAAGCATGGTGCTTAGAAGGATGTAATAGTTGAGGGGTATTTGTTGGATGAGATGATTCATTTTTTTTAAAGTGTATTCTTGCTACTAGCTGCTGGCTTCTTGCAATTTCTATTACAGTTGTGAATTGTAATCCGTTTTTTGACTTCTGTTTTACTACTATTATGTTCTTGCTACTAGCTGCTGGCTTCTTGCCATTTTTTCTACAGCTGTGATTTGTAATCCGTAAATTGTTTATTGTATTCTGGCTTCTAGCTGCTGGCCACTTGCCATTTCTACTAAAGTTGTGATTTGTCGTCCGTAAATTGTTTATTGTATTCTGGCTTCTAGCTGCTGGCCTCTTGCCACTTCTATTAAAATTGTGAATTGTCTTCCGTAAATTGTCTATTGTCTATTGTCTATTGGATTGCTTTCTTCTTGATTCCTGACTCTGGCATCTTGTCTCTTTCTTCATTGTATTTCTTTCTTCTTCGTTCTTGACTCTGGCATCTTGTTTCTTTCTTCACTGTATTTCTTTCTTCCCCAGCATTACTGCTCCCACCATTGCAGCCAGGAACAATATAGAGGACACTTCAAACGGCAATGCGAATTCATTGAACAATGTATGTCCTAGATTTTTTATCAATCCCGCTTCGTTATTTACCATACCGGTTACCACAGGTGAAACATTTTTAAACGCACCAACCAATACAATCATCAATATTCCTCCTGCAATTGTTGCTGCAATTTTTTGTAAGGCAGTCTTATGTGGTTCTACTTCTGCATTTAAGTTCAGCATCATAATCAGGTATAGGAATAAAACCATGATGGCACCTGCATAAACGATGATGTGAACAGCTGCAAGGAATTGGGCATTCAGTAATACATAGTGTCCGGCGATTGCAAAAAAGGTAATAATAAGATACAGGACACTGTGGACGGGATTTTTGGAAATCACCACCATCAGCGCACTCAGGATTGCAAGGAAACTAAGAAAGTAAAATATGTATTGTGACATTTTAAAGCAGTTCGCAATTGGCAGTTTGCAAGAAAGGCAAGCCAACATGAGATTCGTCCTTTTTATTTTAACTTATTGTGTTGTAAATTTTTATTTTGTTTGAATTCGAGCACTTCTTTTGTCTGGCGTTTTGAAATGTCAATTGGATCACTCACGCTTTCTACGAGCTTGTCTTTTCCGTAAATGAATTCCTTGCGTTTGAAATCTGTCGGAACAAGGCGGTCAGTAAGGAAGATCGCTTCTTTCGGACAGGCTTCTTCGCACAATCCACAGAAGATGCAACGAAGCATATTGATGTCGTAAACGCTGGCATATTTCTCTTCGCGATAAAGTTTCTCTTCTCCTTTTTTTCTTTCGGCAGCTGTCATTGTAATTGCCTCCGCCGGACAGGCGACTGCGCACAATCCGCAGGCCGTACAACGTTCAGCCCCGTTTTCATCCCGCTTTAAAACGTGCTGACCACGGTAAATTTCCGAGAATTCGCGTTGCACTTCGGGGTACGAAATAGTGGCTTTCTTTTTGAAAAGATGAGAAAGCGTAATCCGCATCCCGCCAAGAATAGCAGGAAGATAAATTCTCTCCTTCCACGTCATCTCTTTATTGACGACAACTTTACCTCTGTTAGTGAGCGGTTCCATTTTTTTAGTTGGCAATCGGCAATTAGATTATCTTAACCTTGCCAATTAGATTTTTTAATTGGGTTATTTGTTCTTTTTAAACGGACTCTTTGTAGTTATCGTGCCATCCGGCATTCGGTAGTATATCTTATTTTTAATTCCGAAAACATTTGGCAATCCTTTTTTCTCGTTCTCAAGTATTGCTGCACTCACACCACGATTACCAATGGAGATAAGTTCCAATGCGCGCTTATAAAATTCAAGATTTTTCAAACGTGAAATTTTCATTTTTTGATTAATTTATTGAAAGAACTGAATAGTAATTCATTCAAAATTTCTAAATTCTTTGTTCCTTTAATTGCAACCTGCTCAAACGATGTTTCCGAATTATTTACCAAAATCCAATTGTCTGACATTTGCCGATACATATTCCAGAAATTATTTATTCCTCTTTCAAATCTCCTCTTCACATCTTCATCCGGAACATGATGCCCGCCTTTGGAAACCCTCACCTTTATTCTATCAATGCTGATTTGGGGTTCATTCAGGTAAACAAAGATAATCGTTACTAAATAATTTTTCTTTTTAAAATCCTGAATCATCTTTTT
>JBDTTM010000297.1:0-5424 GCA_039930605.1 Bacteroidota bacterium | reverse complement strand
CAAGAATGTTAAGTGTTGAAGAAGCAAAACGGTATGCAGGTGGCTTTGACGACCCTGCACGTTTAGCTTCTTCGTTTGCAGGTGTTGCAAGTAGTACAGGCGAAAACGGAATAGCAGTAAGAGGTAATGCACCAAAATTTGTGCAATGGAAAATGGAAGGAATTGAAATTCCAAATCCAAATCACTTTGGAGATTTAAAATCATTCGGTGGAGGAACATTTACTGCATTAAGTAGTCAGATGTTGGCCAACTCCGATTTTTTTACAGGAGCATTTCCTGCCGAGTACAACAATGCTTTGTCAGGGGTTTTTGATATGGCTATGAGAACAGGTAATAATCAAAAGCAAGAAAATACATTTCAGATAGGTGTTGTGGGTATAGATGCTTCGTCAGAAGGTCCTTTTAAAAAAGGAGGTAGAGCATCTTATCTTTTCAATTACCGCTATTCAACTCTTGGTTTATTAGCACCACTATTGCCTGAAAATGCCAGCAACTTAAAATTCCAAGACCTTTCGTTCAAGCTGAATTTTCCTACACAAAAAGCAGGTATATTCTCACTATGGGGAATTGGTTTGGCAGACAAAGCGGGCGCAAAGGTCAAAACCGATAGTACAAAATGGAAGTATTATGACGATAAAGAAGAGAATGAAATAAAGCAGTACATGGGAGCAGCAGGTATAAGCCACAAATATTTTTTCAACAACAACTCATACTTAAAAACCACATTGGCTGCTACAATTAATATTACAGATTGGAAAACTGAAAAGCTGAATCCGGAACTATTCTTACAGCCATATAGTAAGATTGCCAATGCAAACAATGATTTTGTTTTATCATCCATTTTTACCAGAAAAATCAGTGCAAAGCATTCCGAAAAAACAGGAATAATTGTTAGGGGTATGATGTACGACCTGCTATTAAATAAAGCAACAGCATCAGGTGACTTGCCTCAAGAAATTGTTAACGCAAATGGATTCAGCACATTAATTACGGGCTTTAGTAGCTCGTCATTTAACCTAACAGATAAACTTTTGTTGAACATTGGAATTGTGAGCCAAACCTTTAGCTTAAATAAGCATCACACTATCGAACCAAGGGTTGGCTTTCGTCAACAAATCAGTAAAAATAAATCCATCGGTTTTGCTTATGGATTGCATAGCCGATTAGAATCATTAAATTATTATTTCAATAATTCACTTACTACAGGAGAAACAGCGGTGAATAAGAATCTTAATTTTACTAAAGCGCATCACCTTGTGTTGAGCTACGATTGGAATGTTACCGAATTAATTCATTTTAAAATTGAACCTTACTATCAACAGTTGTTCTCTGTACCAGTGATAGCAGACAGTTCCTACTCTTTCCTTAATCTTCAAAACGATATATTTTTTGCAGATAAGTTAGAAAACACTGGTGAGGGTAGAAATTATGGAGTTGACATTACGTTTGAAAAGTATATTTCTAAAGGTTACTATTATTTATTTACTGCATCGGTGTTTAATTCAGAATATAAAGGTGGGGATGATGTTTGGCGCAGCACAAGATTTAACAAGAACTATGTTCTTAATTTCTTAGTTGGAAAAGAATGGCAAGTTGGTAAAAGCAAACAGAACGTTTTTAGTTTGAATACTCGTTTTAGTTATCAGGGAGGAAATCATTATTCACCGATAAACGTAGCAGCGTCAGATGTGGAGAAAGATATTGTATATGATGAAACCAACGCTTATAAAATGCAGGCACAATCCACTTTGAATGTACATTTCACAGCCAGCTACAAAGTAAACAAGAAGCACAGTTCTCGTGAATTAGCATTAAAAATACTGAACGTTACCGGGCAACCTGATTTTGATGGTCACAAGTATAACCTGCTAAACAATAACGTTGACAAAAATTTATCATCTGTAATAATCCCTAATCTTAGTTACAAAATAGAATTCTAATTCGTGTTGCGTATGTACTCCCACGCTAATCATCAATTAAACATTTATACAATGGAAAATAAAACGGTAAGTCAAAAAATATTTAGCAATCCAATTACAAGAATAATTCTTGGTTTGTTAGTTGTTTTGGGAGTAGTTATTATAGGTCAAGAAATTGCAGGCAATCTACTCGCAGGGCTTGACAAAGATTATAGAAACCTTATCAAAGGAATAATTGTATCCATTCTTGCTATAAGTAGTTACTCCATTTTTTTTAAGTTGTATGAAAAGCGGAAAATTACAGAGTTGTCAACAAAATATTTAGCAAAGAATATTATTTTAGGAACATCAATAGGAGTTGCATTGCAATGCTTAACAATTTTAGTTATTTACTTATGCAATGGGTTTAGAGTAGTTTCAATCAATCCGTTTTCGTTTATCATAATTCCTTTTACCGTTGCTTTTACCGTTGCAATTTTTGAGGAAATTTTAATTCGCGGAATTTTTTTTAAAATAATGGAAGAAAAATTAGGCAGCTATCTTGCCTTAATTATTTCAGCGATAATTTTTGGGGCATTGCATTTTGTAAACCCAAATGGTTCTATAGTTTCGGCAAGTTGTGTGGCAGTTGAGGCGGGACTGTTATTAGGTGCTGCATATATTTACACAAGAAATTTATGGTTTCCGATAGCCATACATTTTGCTTGGAATTTTATGCAATCGGGAATACTTGGAGCGATAACATCAGGAAATGAAAAAACCAATAGTTTATTGACAACACAAATTACAGGTTCAAAATTTATCACAGGCGGAGATTTTGGACCAGAAGGAACTATTCAGGCAACAATATTTTGTTTAGTTGCTTCACTAATTCTTATGTATTTGAACAAAAAGCAAAATAAATTAATTGAGCCTTATTGGGTAAAAGAAAAGATGTAGAAATGCAATTGACTACGGTAAAAAAAAGGGTTCAGTAGTAAACGAGAAACATTTCGTTCCCAAAACCCTCACACAAATGCATACACAATTTAAAGCCCCGCGAAAAACCAACCGCACGTCCAAAGCTTTAAATAGAGTATGCTTTTCTCCCTCGCAAATAGATTAAAAAATAAATAATCTCCCCTCACAAAAAAGTAAAACTTCGCAACCGCACATCGCTCGCGTGAACATCTAAGAAAAAACCAGTGTGCGAACACGAACTGATGCGCTCCGAACCGACAGCAGCACAGCAGGTAACAAGGGCTAAAAGAAATAGAGGACTACCTGCTTCTAATAAACCTTTATGCGTTATCGAATTTTCCTTTTTTCATATTAACTTTACTGCGTTAAATCCCCCTACTTCTCTTAGCCCCGAACCGTTATACGCAATTTTAACGATCCGAACAAACGTCACTGCTAACTCAAACGACCATTCGCTATGTATCATAGTTTACGAAATGAATTTCTTTATTCAGCTTACAAAATAGAAGCTCATTATAAAGATACTTCAGGTAAAGAATTGAGTGGCGCAGGAACATGCTTCTTTGTTCGCAACAAACAAAATGAGATTTGCTTGGTAACAAATCGGCATGTAATAGACCTTGATTTTAAACAACCCACTCCAAAGTATAAAGATTTTAAACTTTCAAAAGTTATAATTGAAGGAAAGAAAACAAATCCTACCAACCTTCTTCCCGACCATCCGCATTTATTTGAGATTGTTCCTACCAATTATTTTTTCTCTGTTGATATCAATAACGATTTAGTTGTTTTTAAAAATATTCAAGTAGTGGCTCCAAACGATGCTGTTATTAATTATATTATTTCATACGATTTAATTGCGACAAAAGAAAAAATTGAAACTGGTATTAAGGTTGGTGATTTTGTTTCTTTCCCTGGCTTCCCTGAATGGCACGACAAAAAAGAAAACAGACCAATATTGCGTTCAGGAACTATTTCAAGTGACCCGAGATATAATTATTCTGATAATAAAACTGTATTTGGTGATTGCATAGCATATGAAGCATTCTCAACAGGGGGTTCGTCCGGAAGTCCAGTTTTTGCACTTCAACGTGGATTTTTGGGAGGAGATATTGTATGGCCAGATGCACGTGAATTATTATTAGTTGGAATAAATGCAGGACATCTTAGAACTGAAAAGGAAGGATACCACGCTGGCATTTCTTATCTTTATAAATCTCAATGCTTGTTAGAACTAATTAATTAACTCAAACTGCATAGCTTTGAAGACACAGAAAAACTGCGGATAACAGTAAGATTAAAAGAAATAAAAAAAAGAAGGGCTTTGATAGGTAAACAAACAGTTGTGCAAGTAACAAACATTGTGCAAGCTCAAACAGTTGTGCTTTCTATCCCTTCTTTTTTAAACTTCGTTAATCCCTTCTTCGTTATATGCAAGCGTGGGGACGTGCTAACTTGACCGAATAGAAGAAACAATGGCATCAAAATATACCATAAAGGATATGCAGTTATTAGCTTCCGACCACGAAGGCAAATGTTTAAGTAAGGAATATTGGGGGTTGAATACCAAGCTGAACTGGATGTGTGAAAAAGGACATACTTGGGATGCTTTTCCTTATGCCATAAAACAAGGAGCTTGGTGCAGACAATGTATAAAAGGCAAAACTACAAAAGCAACCATTGAAGAAATGCAAGTATTGGCAACACAAAACCAAGGTAAATGCGTCTCAACAGAATATGTAAACACAGCTAGTAAATTGGAGTGGCAATGCAAAGAAGGACATATTTGGGAAGCAAAACCTATGCACATAAAAAAAGGAGGGTGGTGTCCGACCTGTGCAGGCAAAGCAAAACATACAATAGAACAAATGCAGGAATTGGCAACAACCAAAGGTGGTAAATGTCTATCAACTGAATATATCAATTCCTATTCAAATTTGAAATGGCAATGCGACAAAGGACATCAATGGGAAGCAATGCCAACAAAAATAATATCAGGACACTGGTGTACACATTATGATTGCAGATACAAAGAAGTATCAAAAAAATTAAGGAGAGATATTAAAGAACTCCATCTGCTTGCTCAACAGAAAGGAGGAAAACTATTATCAACAGAATATACCAACAGTCTTGACAAGCTAATATGGGAGTGTTCCAAAGGGCATCAATGGAAAACAACAGCAGTAAATGTAATGAACGGTAATACTTGGTGTCCTGTATGTATGTTTAAAGAAAAGAAAAGAAGAAATAAAGATTCAGTAATAATTAAACAGTAACAGACAAGAACCAATTAAAAACTAAGTTTGACAAGTGAAGAAAAAAACGCCTGCATATAATCGAGTAGGCGGCTCCGTCACAAGATTATAACGGAGTGCGCCTCTCACACCACTGTACATACGGGTCGCGTATACAGCGGTTCGTTGTTCCCGATAGCTATCGGGAGTGGGGCTACTTTGCAGTAGTAGTCGAGCATGGACTCGTAGCCGCGTCTGGCCAATCTTTCCAAAGTGATTGTTGTAATAAGGATGGGGCTTTGTGCAATCGC
>JBDTTM010000296.1:0-5432 GCA_039930605.1 Bacteroidota bacterium | reverse complement strand
CACGAAAGGCAATCAGGGTTTTATTTACATTTGGCATTCATGAAATTTTCTTCCCCACAAAAACTTCAGGACATCGCAAAGCTCACCGGTTCACGCATCATCGGTGATGAGCAGAAATTGGTTCTCGGCATCAATGAAATTCATAAAGTAGAAGAAGGCGACATCACATTTGTTGATCATCCGAAATATTATGACAAGGCATTAAATTCTGCAGCTACATTTATCATCATCAACAAAGAAGTTCCGGTTCCTGAAGGGAAAGCACTGTTATTTCACAGTGACCCGTTTAGTATATATGTGGGAATTGTAAATCACTTCCGTCCTTTTCAACCATCAGCAAAATATATCAGTGATTCGGCTAAAATCGGCCAGGGAACTGTGATACAGCCGGGAGCATTTGTCGGCAACCATGTGAAGATCGGAAGCAATTGTGTTATTCATGCCAACGTGAGCATTTACGATCATTGTGAAATCGGGGATAACTGCATCATTCATTCCAACACGGTGATTGGCGCTGATGCATTTTATTTCAAACGCAGACCGGAATACTATGACAAGATGCTTTCATGCGGACGCGTAATCCTTCACGACAACGTAGAGATCGGCGCCGGTTGTACCATCGACAAGGGAGTTTCCTCCGATACTATTATCGGCATGGGAACAAAGCTTGATAACCATGTTCACGTCGGGCATGACACAGTGATCGGAAAAAACTGTCTCTTCGCAGCACAGGTTGGCATTGCCGGCGTTGTTACCATTGAAGATGATGTGATTCTTTGGGGACAGGTTGGCGTACAGAAAGATCTTACAATCGGGAAAGGCGCTGTAGTCCTCGGACAATCAGGTGTTGGAAAAACACTGGAGGGCGGCAAGACTTATTTCGGAAGTCCTACCCAGGAGGCGAGGCAAAAGATGAAGGAACTGGCATTGGTGAAACAACTGCCGGAAATAATTGAAAAACTGAAAGCTATTTGAAAAAGAAAAAAGAAAAAAGAAAATGTGCAAATTTGAAAATGTGCAGATGTGCAAATGTAACAGCCATCTACAAGTTGCCAGAAGATATAAATTAAGAGTAAGCAATAATAGAAGTTAATTTTACGTTTATATAAATAATCAAATTTAGACTTTGTCTACAACTCCCAAACATATCACAGGCATTCCGGAGACAATGGAGCAACTTGCTTCTGATTTACAGGCAAAGAAACTTCAGTTGCATTGGCTGTTGCAGATTACCAAGGCGATCAATTATAGTTTCTCCACGAAACAACTTCTTGATGTTTATGAACACGTAGTACAGGCCCAACTGAAAGTAGAGAAACTTGTATTGCTGATTTATGAACAGAAATGGAAATGCTTTTTGTTGTACGGCACTGAAACCAGTTTTCAAACTATTGACCTCGAAAAAATAATTGCGGAACTGAACCAGTTGCACAACCTTGAAACAGAGAAATCGCTTTGGGTCAATAATTTTGAAACGATTGTCCCTGTATACCATAAAGAACAACTGCTTGCATATGCTTTGGTGGGCGGCATTGAGCACAGCCCGATCGTCCGCAAGAATGAACTCATCACTTTTATTCAGACGATTACGAACCTGGTTGTAGTTGCCATTGAGAATAACCACACGGCACAGGAACGGATCAGGCAGGCAGCAATGCGGCGGGAACTGGAACTGGCAGCACAGATGCAGAACATGCTTTTTCCTGTTTCATTACCAGACAACGACAGGATTGAATTTCATGCTTCTTATCTACCCCACCAGGAAGTGGGCGGCGATTATTACGATTACATTCCGCTGAATGAAAATGAATTTGTTTTCAGCATGGCCGATGTAAGCGGGAAAGGAATTCCTGCAGCATTGCTTATGAGTAATTTCCAGGCCAACGTGCACGCCCATTTAAACGAACACACCTCGCTTACAGAACTCGTGACCCTGCTCAATGCAAAAGTTTTTCAAAGTGCAAAGGGGGAAAAATTCATCACATTTTTTATTGCAAAATATAATTACCTCACCAAAGAATTACATTATGTGAATGCCGGTCATAACCCGCCATTCCTGATTCATGACAAGGTTGTGTATATGCTGAATGACGGAACTACCGGACTGGGGATGTTCGAGGAATTACCTTTCATTAATGCAGGAAAACTTTTCATTCCTGACAATGCGCTAATGCTTTGCTACACGGATGGCGTCACCGATACAGAAAATGATGAAGGCGATGAATACGGTGTGGAAAAACTGAAAGCATTTTTAATCGAGAATATTTCCCTGAATAAAATAGAGGCGTTGCATACCAAACTGATCAGCACGCTAAAGACTTATAAGCAGTCTAAGAATTTTACTGATGACATTACCTTGCTGAGTTGCCGGTTTAAGAAATCGAAGTAGGAAGGAAATCCTGGTATTAAATTATTTACTTTTCTTTGTTGGCTAATAGGGTAACTTAAATAATTTTCTTTCCAAATATGTCAATTCCCGGGGCTTGAATTTGATTGTAAAGGAGGAACGTAATTTTATACCTTTACCTCTCTCATGAAACCATTTGTCCAGAAATCGATAACAGAATAATCTCAATTAATTCGTAAATGTCAATATGAAAAAGAATCTCACCTATTCCATAATTTCCATTTTCCTTGCATTCTCGCTGATATCCACTTCCTGTAAAAAGAAAGACAATTGCGAAGCAGGCACAGGGGGCAATCTCACCGTAGTAGCATATCTCAAGCACCATGGGCGCATTATTGCCAACCAGCCCGGCCATCCTGATACCGTATTTGTAAAATTCAACACACAAAATTCTCCCGGCACGGGCACTTCAAGCTATGACAAATATTTTATAGGTGAAGAAGGAGAAGACCATATTCACCTGGAAGGATTGAAGTGTGGAGACTATTATTTTTATGGTGTTGGAAAGGACACCACTCTTGACACCATCCAGAATCCACATGTAGTAGGTGGAATACCTTTTTCAACTGACAAAACCAGTGGTGAAATGGAATTCAGCATACCTGTATCAGAGTAATATTCCACAAAGAATGAATTCCCTGCATATCGAAGGGAATTCATTTTTATTCTCACAGAAGGTTTGTACTTTTATCTTTGCAAAACCTGGTATGAAAAACAATATCCTCTTTTTCAATTTCACAAAATGAAACGGACCATTGCTTTTTTTCTGTTGGCTTCTTTGGTTCTCAATTCCTGTGATAAGAAGGAAGAGCTCAATAGTTCAGGCCAGGTAGTCGTTACAGGGAAGAATAAACTGATCGTTTCCATCATGCATCATACACGGTCACTGTCCGATATTCATGTTTATCTTAAATATAATGCTACCGAATACCCTGGTAACGACACAACCGTTTATGAATGGCATACTACAAGTGACAATTCCGGCATTGCTGTTTTTGACAAGTTGTTTGAAGGCAACTATTTCCTCTATGGAGAAGGAGTTGACCAGGGTATAGGGCTCCATGTGATTGGTGCGGCACCGGCCGTATTAAATTCTTCCACGATCACGAACAATGAGGTGTATATTACGTTGTATGTAACTGAATAGAGTTGGATTTTTTATATTTAATTTCAAATTTTTCAAATGAATAAAATAGCTGGTTTTATAATTATCGTTTCCATTTATTCCTGCACAAAAGATAAATTTAATCCTCCGGATAATTCCTGCTATCCAAAGGAAGTGGCAGATATCCTTGTAAAAAAATGCGCCACCGCCGGTTGTCATAATTCTCAAAGTGCCGGTAATGCCAACGGACTTGACTACAGCAGTTGGGACAATATGTTCAAGGGAGGGAAGAACGGAAGTTCTGTAATCCCCTACTCTACTGACTTCAGCTATATGCTTTATTTCTGCAATACGGATTCCAACCTGGGAATTACGTATGAACCAAGAATGCCTTACAATCTTGATCCGCTCTCGAAAGAAGAATACCTCACATTAAAAAACTGGATTGCAAACGGAGCGCCGAATTGCCAGGGATATGTGAATTTCTCCGATAACCCCGACAGGAAAAAATTTTACGTCTGCATGCAACCGTGTAACAAGGTAGCCGTCTTTGATGCCGCCACGCGCGTGATCATGCGATACATTGAAGTGGGGAATGGAAATGGTGGTCCGCACCAGGTGCGCATTACACCAGATGGGAAGTACTGGTGCGTTGTTTTTTACCAGGGAAATATTCTGCAGGTATTCAGAACCAGCGATGACACAGAAGTGGGAAGCATTTCATTGAATAGTGGCATCTCATCGAACTGGAATACGATTTCATTTACCTCCGATTCCAAAACAGCTTTCGTCAGCAACCTTTCAATGCCCGGATTTATTTCAGTAGTTGATCTGAATACATTAACTGAATCATTGATCGTTGGCGGGCTTGACAACCCGCACGGGACTGCTGTTGCGCAGCATGATTCAACTTTGTATGTCACCTCGCAGATAGGCAACATTCTTTATACAGTGCATCTATCTGATTATTCATCAGACCAGGTTTCACTGGGTACGAATCCAAATCATACGCTTGATCCACATGAAATAGCATTTTCACCTGACGGAACGAAATACTTCGTGACCTGCCAGGGATCAGCAGAATTAAGAATCTATGCAACTTCAAACAACCTGATACTGGCAACGATTCCTGTAGGTGTGAAGCCGCAGGAGATTTCAATTTCTGAAAAACACCACTGGTTATTTGTGAGCTGCACAGAGGATTCGCTTAGTTCCGGCTCTTCATCAACTCAAAAAGGATCTGTGTATATTATAGATTACACAACAAACACATATGTAACTCATTTATACCCGGGATTTCAGCCGCATGGAATTGCGGTGGATGATGATCATGATGTGGTGTATGTTGCAAACCTGAATTATGATGGCGGTCCGGCACCGCATCACATTACTGGCTGTGGCGGAAGGAATGGTTATATCACCATTATCGATATGAGCACGCAACAACTGTTGAAAGTAACGCTTACTGATGGCTCACAGCTCAATTATAAAAATGAGGTGTTGCAATATCCTTACTTTATTTCCTACAGGAAGTAATCGCTATTTTTTCCAGCGGAGTATCAGTTCCTTCTTTTTGTAATCAATCACAGCATCATGTTTGACCATGAGATCACTTCCCAATACGCCGTCAATGGCAGGAAGATCAAGTTTGGCATAGGTCAGGTTCACGTGTGAGAGGTCAATCACTATTGTTTCAAAGTTGGGGATCATGAGTTTTCCTATCTGGAATTTTTTCAAAACTGTTGATTGTGTTTCCATCACTGTAGTACCCAATCCCGTGGATAATTTTTCCAACGTGAGAAAATTTTTCTCATCCGCAAAACGAAGCATCCTGCCTTTGTCAAATACAGTCTTGGAAGCGCCTGAATCGATGAGCATCGTAACCGGCTTACCATTCACCTTTGCTTTTATCAACAGGTG
>JBDTTM010000295.1:0-5447 GCA_039930605.1 Bacteroidota bacterium | reverse complement strand
TGTGAGAGGACAGATAGCGATTACCGAAAAATAATCGCTATCTTCCTACTCGATTAATGTTGAACAATTACAATTTTTTATTCGCAATTATTTTTCTTCCAATTCTGGGTTACTCCCAAAACCAAAATAGTGTATGGGTTTTAGGCGATAGCGCAGGAATTGATTTTTCAAACGTAAATAATCCGTTGCCAATAGGCAGTGGCATGGATGGAAGAGGAAGTACTTGTTCAATATCTGATAGCACGGGTCAACTATTATTTTACGCATATAATATAGCAGGAAATGGTTCAATGACTACCCAAGTAATGAATCATAACCATCAACTGATGGAAAGTGGAGATTCTATCATTGGTGAAGGATGGTATCAGGAAATGGTAATTGTTCCAATGCCAGATTATTCAAGTAAATATTATTTATTCTCCGTAGGCCTCGGTGGGTTAGCTACTCAAGGATTGTATTACAGCATAATTGACATGTCGCTAAATGGAGGTTTGGGTAAAGTAATATTAAAAAATGTGCAGCTTTCTGCTGAGGCTGCATTTGACGGAATAACTGCGGTTAAACATGGCAATGGTAGAGATTGGTGGTTGCTATTCAAGCGTGACGGTTACTATACAATTGCTAATAATGATTTTTACATTTACTTTATTTCACCTTCTGGGATTTCTGTTGCCGACACCCAGTCTATAGGATATTTAGTATCTACTGCTGCCGGATCAATTTCTTTTAATAAATCAGGGGGCCAAATTCTAATGACCGATTGGAGAAATCTGATCCAAACGATTGATTTTGATAGATGTTCGGGTAATTTAAGTAATGACAATATTATTGAGCCGGAAAATAATTTCACCAACTATTCGCATTTCAGAAGCTGCTTCTCTTCCAATGGTGAAGTTATTTACCTCACCCACATTCCACAAACCTTAATGAGCAGCGAACATTATCTCTTTCAATACGATTTGCAGGCAGCTAATATATTAGCAAGCAGAGATACGATATACATCATGAATTATCCAAATGACATGATAGGTCTACAGCTGGCACCAGATGATAAAATTTACATTTCGACCTGGTATCAATGTAATTCATTTTGCTTCCCCTATCCTGATAGTGTTTTTAATACAAGTAATATGTATTTAAGTGTAATAGATTCACCCAACCTTTTAGGCGGCTCATGTGGCTTTCAACCAAACAGCTTCTCACTTTCAGGAAATAGAAGTTATGTAGGATTACCAAATAATCCAGATTATTCATTGGGACCATTAACTGGTAGTGGTTGCGACTCTCTTCCAGTGGATGTTTTTGATAGACCAATTGAAATACCGGAACTTAACGTCTATTACCAAAAATCATGGAGCGAATGTTTTATTAATGCTCAAGGCTTGACAGGAAAAAAATATTCTCTTGAAATGTATAATTTAATGGGTCAAAAAGTATACGAAGGATCAGGCAATCTAACTCAATCTTATTTTTATCGTGAAATATTGTGCGTCAAATTTGCAGATGAAATCTATATCGTAATTCTCCGAACTGAAAATGAGCAACTAGCTAAAAAATTTGTAAAGAATTAATACCGATTAATAAACTGTTCATTGCTTGGATTTACTTGAAACCGAATGACAGATTCCAATGCTTCATCAGAATCTTTTTGTATGAAGTTGGCTTGGTCTTCAATAGTTGTTGTGATTGACGAATGTGGGAATTGAAGACAAGAAAGGTTATCCGCAAACAGCCTTAAGTTAAGGGGTGCTCTCAGTAAATTCTGCAATTTTTAGGAAATCTTCAATAAAAAAGTTAGATATTGCACCACCTTGGACTACAGAGGAGAAAAGCCGCGTAAGCGGCTTTCTCATTTTCTAAAGGTACAAAATAGGTACAACCAATTCATTCATAATTTAGGTCTAAAAATTTACTTATTATTGTAAAATATGGATATTTTACCTTCTCAACAAAGGGTTTTCTTATCAAAGGAATCTTTCAGAAGAGGCAGGATCAAAAATATATTTAGGCGATACCCCTAGAGTAATGGAAATGAGGGATCAAATAGGAATAATGTGTGTGAAAGAAAATTCAAACATATTAAACTATGCGACTTCTTCGAGGCAGATTTATGTGTTCTTCAAGCTAAATTTAATTTCAACCGGATATCAGTTTCAAAAAGAGACACGAGAAATGATTGGTCAAGAATATACCTCTACCTATTATTATTCGAATGGAAAATACACCGTTGAACTCTATTCATTTACCAATGAAAACGGGGTGCTTTTTTATTGTCAGCAAATTGAGAAAAATTAAAGCTACTACAATTGATGAAGTTGAATGGTCTCAATATCGAAAGCAGAAATTTTTTCGTCTTGGTTAAGCTGCACGTATCTTGAATCTAAAATAATTCTTTCGGACAAGACTGTTCCATTTTTCAATTTGATATCAACCACATGGTATCCCATTCCCTGCTCAGGTAATTTAAGCATCTGATTCATTTGCTCGTCTGTAAGTTTCAACTTCATTGCCCGTATGGTCTTTTGTATAAATACGTATTCTTAGACGTGCCATTTTTAAAGTATGCTTCAATGCCACCACCATCATGATTGAATGCTGGTTGAACAATTCCTCTTTGGACAATGTCTCCCTGTAGCGGTTTTAGGTAGTAGGCCCAGTTAACAGTTTCGCCATCCTTGTAGGGTAATGCATACCTGTCAATAGGATCGTCCTTATAAATGACACAATCTTTGTAGTCTTGTTGAGGAGTAGTATACGATCCATCAATTAATCGATTGTTGGAAGTATCGATCCTGTGATCATCCGGATAAGGTGAGAGACGGACGAAAACATCAGATCCATTTGCCTTCTCTTCCGGGGATTCCTTAGCACCTCTGCCGCCCGAATATCTGTGTTTGTTACTCTTTTTACTTTCAGTTATTCCCCTCGCTTGTACGATCAGCATTTTAGGAACTAGACTGATGCTTTCTGTTGCAACAGGGAACGCTTCCGCTTCATTTAAAGTTCTTCCAAAACCCTTCGCTAGAATCAGGTTACTATATTCAACGAATCTTGAATCGTAGTCAACCGCTAATTCCGCATTATAAACAATAAATCTTTCTTTGATATTCCTCCCAGGTTTAAAAGCATCAATTACTTGACAACCCATTCCAGTTTCTGGGAGAGAAAGCAGTTTTTGTGTGTCTAAATTATATGCTTTGTATATCATTTCTGATAAAATTAATGTACAAACAGAATTCTTCTTTAACTTGAAATAGTTGATTGGGAATCTCGTCAGATTAAAAAAAGATAATGAGTTGTTCTACGCAAGAAGAATCCGATAATTTTATATCGGCGATTTACATTTTCATCAATAATTTAGTCCATCTCCTTTTTTCTCCAAGAATCTGGATCACGTACGCTCCTCTTTGAAGGCGCTCAACTTCTATTGTCTGCATAGTACTTGGAACAAGTCTATCTATTATTGCCTCTCCAATAGAATTAATTATCACAATTCTTACTTTCTCCTCTTTAAAATCTTGAGCAAACGTCAAAACAATTTTATTGAAGCAAGGATTTGGGAAAATGGTTAATTCATTTTCATCTTCTATGCTTTGGATATCAACTAGACTATCACAACCGCTTCCTAATGAAGGGCTCATTCCATAATCAGGATTATTTGGAAAGCCGATGTATGCCCTTTTGCCGCCTAAGTAAAAACTAAATGGTTGAAAGTTGCACAATGTACCTAAGCTATCAGGTTGATTAATTACACCCAAATTCATGATTTCATAGCTGTAAACGCTATCAGGATAAGGAAAGCAAAAACTACTGCATTGATACCAGATTGATGCGTAAACTCTATTATCGGGTCCTAACTGTAAACCGCCGAGGTCATTTGGATAATTTGAATAAAATACTGTATCGCGGCTTGCTAGAATGTTACCTGATAATAAATCGTACTGATACAAAAAGAAAGAAGTATCCATCAATGTTTGAGGTACATGTGTTATGTAAATCAATTCACCGGATGGAGAAAAACAACTTCTAAAATGTTCATAATACTGAAAATTATTTTCGGGTTCGATAACGGTAGAATTACTGAGTACTCCTGTGCACCTATCGAAATCAACAGTCTGAATCAAATTTCGATAATCAGTCATTAGAATTTTATTTCCGGTTTTACTGAAAGAAATTGCGCCACCATTTGTTGTAATTGAATATCCTATGGACTGTGTAATTACTGGCGATATTCCTGCGGGAGAAATAAGATAGCTGTAAAAATTATTATTAGGTGGATTATAATACCCGTCAGATTTGAACATTAGCCACCAATCTCTTCCGTTTCCATGTTTTACTGCGGTAAGCGCATCAAATGCTGCAATATTATTTACTTGGATATTCTTCACGATCACCTTTCCAAGTCCAGCATTTTGGCTCATGTCTATGACACTATAAAATAAACCTGGATTTGAATTCCCACCACTGCAAATACTAAAAAGGTAATACTGGCTTGGAACGCTAGGGAAAGGAATAATGACCAATTCCTGGTACCAACCTTCTCCATTGATACTGTCACCTCCGTCCATTATTTGATGATTTTTATTATAGATTACCGTAAGCTTGTCGTAACCCAATTGCCACAATGTTTTGTTTAATGTGCTTGCGTAAAAAAGTAAGCTACCGTTTGTATCCGCAATTGATACGCAACTTCCTCGAGCATCAATACTGCTGTTAAACGATATTGGGGATGCACTAAAATCTATCCCAGCACTATCACCAAAACACCAAATTGAATTTTGATTTTGGGCTTTTGCCTGGTTAGAAATAATAATTATTAGAATCCAGAAAACACTTCTCATTTAAATAGAATGGCAGAGGATTAAAAATCCTCTGCCATCAACTGTAATTTATTTAATAATTGAAAACTTTCCTTGTTGTTTTACACCTGAAATACCTATTGCTTTGTACAAATAAACTCCGGCCTCTAGTTTCATTGTGTTGATAGTGATTAATTTTTCGTCTGCTTTTAATGGAAAAGTCATTAATAATTTACCCAAAACATCTGTTATCTCTAGAAGGCCACTTTCTGAATCTAAACAATATGCATATGTAATAAAATCACTTGTAGGATTGGGATACATTCTACCATTAAATTCCAAGTTACTGTTTTGCGTCTCAGGATTAGCCTTTCGATAGTATCCCACAGGATCATCTATAACGTCAATATTTAAAATTGCTCTTACCGTATAAATATCTAATCCGCCTTCAATAACATTTTGATATGCTATAGAATTTGCAAGGGCACGGGTTAAAGAATCTAATTGATGAAGGGTATCTTCAGCGTAAGAATAGTAAATCTGATTGACCAATTTGGAATTGCTCTCCATTAATTTTGTTGGCTGAATTGTACTGTTATTACGGGGGACACTAAATAGTAGCATATTTTCTTAAGCAGCATATTTTAC
>JBDTTM010000294.1:0-5454 GCA_039930605.1 Bacteroidota bacterium | reverse complement strand
TTCCCTAATCACCTAGTTACCTAATCACCTAATCACCTAATCACCTAATCACCTAGTTACCTAATCACCTAATCACCTAATCACCTAATCACCTAGTTACCTAATCACTTAATCACCTAATCACTTAATCACTTAATCACATAATCACTTAATCACCCATTTACCCATTTACCCATTTCCCTTCTCACCAATTAACCTATTAACTATCTTCCCCCGCGAATGCCACTTCTCGAATACTACAACACTCTTGGTCTACATCCGGGTGCAGATATGGATGAAATTAAAAAAGCATTTCGCGAAAAGGCGAAGCAGTTCCATCCTGACTTGAACCCTGCACCCAATGCCCAGGACGAGTTTATCCGTGTGCATACTGCTTATGAAATGGTCGTTGCACATCGGAATGGCAAAAGCAATCAATCTTTTGCTGAAAACCCGGTAAGCTTTGCTGCTGCAGAAGTTGCCATGAGACGCGCTGCAATGAAAAGCCGGGCAGAACATTATGCACGGATGAAGTATGAAGAATTCGTAAATGAATGTGAAGCTTATCGTAATTCTCCTTACTCCTGGGTTTTTAAAATACTATACTACGGCTTGTATTACCTATATCTTTTTTGTGCCATGGTATTTGCATTTGTACCACTGCTTGCCGGTTATGGAGGTGGTATTGGATATTTCTTTCTCTGCTCACCACTTTTCATCCTTTCCTATTTTACGGTAAAAATGGCGAATGGCTGGAAGAAGGAAATTGATCCTCTATTCAATCCCATGGCTGCGGAAAAGGAGTAGGCTTTACATATTACTTATTACATATTACATATTACATATTACTTCTTCTTCTTCAATCCATCATCTCCAGCGCTGTTCTTAATTCATTATAAGTTTTCTCATCTTCCTGCCGCTTGGCGATTTCCATTCCCTGTTGATATCGATCCATTGCTTTCGTTGTATCCTTCTCAGCTTCGTACATTTTTCCACATTGGTAATATGCTGCCAGGTAGTCTGCATTCCGGTTGAGAATTTGTTCCAGGTGAAAAAGCGCTTCTATCCTGTTTCCTTTATTTTCAAATTCCAGTGCAAGCGCGTATTCGCTGAAATCATCATATGGATCTTCTTTAAGGTATTGCCTCAGCATGTCCATCCTTAAATTACTTTTATCCATTGCAACACAGGTTTAAATAAAAATGTAAATTCGCGCGACTTTTGAGTTACGAATAGCGAAACGCTTCGGATACGAATACAACATTCGGAAATTCGAAGATAAGCAGATTCGCAGTCTTTCGTTATTCGTATCGCTAGTACTTGTACAAATCACTCCTATGAAGATCTTAGTCTGCATCTCACACGTGCCTGATACAACGGCAAAAATAAATTTTACCCCTGACAATAAAGAATTCATTTCACAGGGCGTTACCTTTATCATCAACCCCTACGATGAAATTGCTTTGGCGCGGGCCATTGAACTGACTGACGGTGGCAAAGGAACTGTTACTGCCATCAACATCGGCGACGCATCAACTGAACCTACCATCCGAAAGGCTTTGGCAATAGGGGCTACAGATGCCATTCGTGTAAATGCAGCTCCTCGCGACGGCTATTTTGTTGCCGCCCAGGTTGCTCATATCGCCAAACAAAACAGCTACGACATCATCCTCTGCGGACGTGAATCCAGCGATCATAACAGTGCCTCCGTCCCTTCCATGATTGCAGAAATGCTGGGAGTTCCCGCTATTTCATCAGCTAAAAAACTGGATGTAGAAGGTACCAACGCAACACTGGAGAGAGAAATTGAAGGCGGGAAAGAAATAGTAACTACCGCTTTTCCTTTTGTAGCAGGCGCATCAGAAGGAATGGCAGAACCTAAAATTCCGAATATGCGCGGCATCATGAGTGCAAGGACCAAACCACTGATAGTTGCTGAGCCCATAGAAGTTAAACAATTGTCGAATGTAGTTTCCTATGACAAGCCTGCATCGCGAAGCTCAGTTAAATTGATTGCACCGGAAGATGCAGGGAAACTGTGGGAGATGATTCGTGAAGAAAAGAAAGTAATATAATTTTAAAGACAAAAGTAATAATGGGTGTTTTAGTTTACGTTGAAAATGTAGAAGGTAAATTCAAGAAGTCTACTTTTGAATTAATCAGCTATGGATTTGCTTTGGCACAGAAACTGGGCTCGTCAGTTACTGCTTTATCCATCGGTGAAGTGGGAGATGAAGAATTACAAAAGTTATCGCAATACGGAGCCACAAAAATTCTGAGCGCAAAAAACGATAGGCTGAAAACGGTTAATGTTCAGCCTTTTGCTGCTGTTATCGCCGAAGCTACAAAAGCGGAAGGGTCAAAGGTGGTGGTACTGTCGGCAAGTTTTTCTGGAAAAGCAATCGCTGCCCGTGTCGCTGTGAAACTCGAAGCCGGCTTAGGAGAAAATGTCGTTGAAATTCCTGATACTTCCAATGGCTTTATCGTAAAAAAAGGAGCATACTCAGGGAAGGCGTTCGCTTTGGTTCAGATCACATCAGATATAAAAGTGATCAGTGTTGTTGCTAATTCTTTTAAGGTAATTGAGAATAAAGTCAGCGGTGAAATAAATGCTTTCAGTCCACCGTTGAATGACAATGATTTCAAGCTGACAGTTAAAGAAACTATTCGCGCAACAGATAAAATATCCTTACCCGATGCTGAGTTGGTCGTTTCTGCCGGTCGTGGAATGAAAGGTCCCGAGCACTGGGGCATGATAGAAGAATTGGCCGGTATATTAGGCGCTGCAACTGCCTGCAGCAAACCTGTGAGTGATGCCGGCTGGCGTCCGCATAGCGAGCACGTAGGACAAACCGGTATTGCCATCAGTCCGAACCTCTACGTTGCAATTGGTATCTCCGGAGCAATACAGCACCTTGCAGGCGTGAGTTCATCCAAGGTGATTGTCGTGGTAAATAAGGATGCGGAAGCACCCTTTTTCAAAGCGGCAGATTATGGGATTGTCGGAGATGCTTTTGAGGTTGTCCCAAAGCTGATTGAAGCCGCAAAAAAGTTCAAATCGGGACATAACTAAGGGCAATTGTGTAACTAAAAATGTCTATTTTCGATAAATGATTTTTCCGCAGTAGCCGGACACGCATGAAGAAGATAAAACTAGAAATTGTAGGACTTTCATACAGCCAGACCCAATCAGGAGCTTATGCATTGGTACTAGGCGAAGACAAAGGGAAACGCAGATTACCGATCGTAATCGGGGCTTTTGAAGCTCAGGCTATTGCCATCGAGCTCGAAAACATGACTCCCCAACGACCACTTACCCATGATTTGTTTAAGAGTTTCGCTACTGCCTTCAGCATTGAGGTTGAGGAAATTATAATTTTTAACCTACTCGAAGGCGTTTTTTATGCAAAATTGGTTTGCAGCGATGGAGAAAAAAGGATGGAAGTAGATGCCCGAACCAGCGATGCAATAGCAATTGCAGTCAGGTTTGGATGCCCGATTTATACCTATGAGTTTATCCTTTCTTCGGCCGGTGTTGCCATTGATCAGGACACTCCAATTGAAGACGTGATCGAGGAGAAGATCGAAAAGAAAGCCAAGGCAACAGCACTTTCCGACAGTGAACTTTCCGGTGCCGCAACAGAGGATCTTAAAGAGATGCTCAAGAAAGCCATCGATGAAGAGGCATACGAACGTGCGACAAAGATCAGGGATGAGCTGGCGAAGAGGAAGAATAACTAAATCCAATAAGCAATTAAATCCGTTAAAATTATTTGAGACCTGGCATAAGCCGGGTTTTTATTTATCGATTGTTTCCTGGATTATTAATCAGGAATAAAATGTATGAAGCAGGAATCCAGAAGAAGTAATTCATTAGGATAAAAAATATGGAGCAGAGAATTCGGGTTTCAAATTTGGGCTCCGTCCTGCTCTTCGATCAGGGCTAATTTAGCATGTTCCCGTCTCTGTAGCCAGGATTTTCAGCTTCTGCATTTCTAAGAATCCTCTGTAACGATGTGTTTAACGGCTGTTTGAGCTCTTCGTATTTTGCTTCCTATGTGTTTTTCAACGGTTGACTAAGCGTCCCATGTTTTTGCCTTCTATGTGTCCTCGGTGTTAATTGGCTGTTTAGGCATCCCGTATTTTTTCTTTATATATTTTCTTACTATCGATGTCCTTAAACGGCTGTTTAAGCGTTTCCTGGTTTTGCCTTCTTTGTTTCATATGTTTGCAAAGATTACACGCTGTTGGGATTTCAGGCTGCTCTCCGTGATCTCTGTGCTCTCAGTGGTAAATGGCTGTTCGGATTTCTATATGAACCTATGTGAGCTCTGTGGTAATTGGCTGTTTAAGCATCCCGTGTTTTGCTTTAAATGTCACCCCCTATACTTTAAAATGCTGTTTCCTAAGAATATTTTTGTTTAATCACTCTTAATTCTTAATTCTGCATCGCATTAATTTTTTCTTAAATACTACATCTTACTTATTACATCTTATGACGCGCTTCCACGGTATTATCGGCATAGTTCTCATCCTAGGACTTGCTTTCCTGCTTTCAAACAACCGCAAAGCAATTAGTCTCCGCGTTGTCCTGAGCGGACTTGCACTCCAGCTTGCATTGGCTTTGTTTATACTGAAGACTTCTATTGGTCAGTCCATATTCGGATTCCTCGCCAAAGCAATCACCAAGGTGCTTGACTTCGCAATGGATGGAGCAAATTTTGTTTTCGGACTATTGGTGGATAAAGAAACACTGGACAAAGTTGTGGGTCCTGCACATTCTTTCATTTTTATGTTTAAGATCATGCCGACCATCATTTTTGTAGCTGTACTGGTAAGCATTGCCTATCACATCGGGCTTATGCAACGCATCGTTTCTGTCTTTGCAAAAGGAATGAAAGCGATTATGAATGTTAGCGGATCAGAGGCATTGAGCAACGTATCAAGTGCATTTGTCGGTCAGGTGGAAGCGCAGATCTTAATCAAACCCTATATCAATACGATGACCATGAGTGAACTCCTGGCTTCCATGGCGGGAAGTATGGCCTGTATTGCCGGAGGCGTGATGGCGGTTTATATTTCCATGGGAGTTCCTGCAGAGTATTTACTGGCAGCAAGTATCATGGCGGCTCCGGCGGCATTGGTCATTTCAAAAATTGTAATTCCCGAAACACAAGAGTCCGAAACGAAAGGTACCGTTAAACTCGAGGTGAAAAAGGCGCATAGCAACCTCATGGATGCCGTCAGTCATGGCGCTGGTGATGGATTGAAAGTTTCGCTCAATGTCATCGCTATGTTGATCGGTGTGATTGCATTAATAGCCATGATCGATTATATATTAGGCAAATTTGGAATGTTCCTGTTTAACCACACTGACTACGATGCATTCCTTGGAATGAGCTTTCAGCATTTCAGCCTGAAAGAAATTTTCGGTTCCGTCTTTTCTGTATTTGCATGGGCAATGGGTGTTCCTTC
>JBDTTM010000293.1:0-5466 GCA_039930605.1 Bacteroidota bacterium | reverse complement strand
TACCAGGGAATCCCTGCATGAAAATGTCCTTCAACGCCATAGGAGGCCCAATCTTCCAACTCGCGGAGTACGTAATTCTGTGTTTGCCTGGGTTGAAGTCCGAGCGAGTTTCCGGTGAAGTAAATAACTTCTTTCCCATTCATCAGCGGGAAATAAAAACGCCCGCGAAAAGAACGAAGCGGATCTTTTTCATCCATTGCCTTTGCAAAAGAGATTGAGTTTTCGAACTTCATCAGGTAATTTTCTTACTTCCCTTTAGCCAGGGCAATTTGCACCTTGCGAGATTAATTTATTTTAACGGAACTGCAAAGTAAGTTAATGGAAATAATTATCAAGCAAAAAGTGAAGGATTCCAAATTCCTTTATTCCTTTGCGCTCTATACTCCCGGTATCTATCGGGATTTGCGTGACAACCTCATTATGAAAAAAGATCAATCAGAAAAACTTTATACAAAATCAAAAACCTATTTCCCCGGCGGAGTCAACTCACCTGTTCGTGCATTTCGCTCAGTAGGAGGTACACCCCTGTTTATTGACAGGGGAGAGGGTTGCTATATTTATGATGCTGATGGAAATAAATTTCTTGATTTCTGTTGTTCCTGGGGACCGCTCATCCTGGGGCATGCACATCCCGCTGTCGTGGAAAAAATAAGCGAAACAGTTCGCAAGGGATCAACTTTCGGTGCGCCAACCCGGCTCGAAAATGAACTGGCGGAATTGATCCTTCAGCACAATCCATACATTGAAAAACTCCGCTTTGTAAGTTCAGGTACTGAAGCAGTGATGAGTGCCATCCGGCTGGCAAGAGGGTACACAGGAAAAAACCTCATCATCAAATTTGATGGTTGCTACCACGGACATGCAGATTCTATGCTTGTAAAGGCCGGTAGTGGATTGGTAACTTTTGGAATTTCCTCGTCGGAAGGTGTGCCGGAATCAGTCGCAAAGGATACCATCGTTCTTCCTTTGAATGATAAATCTCTTTTAGAAGATGCCATCATTAAATACAAAGATGAACTCACGGCAGTTATCATCGAACCCGTTCCTGCCAACAACGGATTGCTGATCCAGGACAAAGGATACCTTCAATTTCTTCGTGAGATTACCCGCAAGCACGGCGTGCTGTTGATTTTTGATGAAGTGATTTCCGGATTTAGAATTGGATTTACCGGTGCTGCCGGGTATTACAATATTCAACCGGATATTCTTACCTATGGAAAAATTATCGGAGGAGGAATGCCTGTTGGCGTTTATGGGGCAAGTGCAGAGATCATGAAAAAGATTTCTCCTGACGGGAATGTGTACCAGGGTGGAACGCTCTCCGGAAATCCTGTTGCTATGGCAGCCGGTATCGCAACACTAACCAAATGTCTGGAAGATGATTTTTATTTTTCGCTGGAGAAGAAAACAAATCAATTTGTCTCCACGCTTAACACCTTTTCAAGGAAAAATAATTTCCCATTCAAAGTATTTTCTATCGGTTCTATCTTTTGGTTTGCCTTTGGTGAGAAAGAAAAAATTCAGCGTGCCGATGAAATCAATTCTGAGAGCATGAATACATTCAACCTGCTTTATCACGACCTGCTTGAAAATGGTATTTACTTCGGCCCTTCAGGATATGAAGTTGGTTTCATTTCTTCCGCTCATACAGAGGATGTGTTAAGAGATGCAGCAGAAAAAATCTGTCATTCAATTAAGCGTATTTACGATCCGGAAATCCTCTAAACTTCCCCATTCGTAAATTCGTAGTCTTTCGTTATTCGTACCGTCGCTATTCGTACCTCCTTATCCATAAGGATTCCCTAGGTTTAAGATACTCCCAAAACCACCTTTATTTCTTTTCCGCTCATATTCATTGATTGCTTTTGCAACCATGATCCAGCCTTTTTCCCCGGCTTTGAGCAGCCATTCCACCGCAGACTTATTTCCAGCTGCAGCATCAACAAAAATTCCCAGGGTTACCTGTTTGTTTCTAATCAGCCATACTTTTGCAGTTTCATTTCCGCTCATTGCATCTACGAGGGCAGCCAGATGAATGAACCCATTTTCTTTCAGCCACAAAAATGATTTTTCTACGTCTTCGTAAGCATCCCAGAATTCAGATAATTCACGGAAACCATTTTCCTTTAACCATTCCTGTGCGTTTTCTTCCCCACGAATGGCATCACATAACTTATGTAGTTCCTGTATTTCATAATCCCGTACCATGCGTCATCGTTGATCGAATAAAAGTAATAAAAGAAATTGCAGAATCATCGTTCCGTCCGTCCAGAATTTAAAATACCAGTTGGTTTTTTTATCTGATGCATTCAAAATTAATATTGCCGCAGCAACTGCAGAAATTAATAACGGAAGCAGGATCGATTTTCTTGCAGTAAGATCAAACAAAAAATATTTTTCCTGGAAAGCGCAAAGCATACAGAAAAGAAGCAGCATCACAATGCCAACGATCTTCATCATCCGCACGCCATATATCATAGGTAAACTGATGTTACCGAATTTACGTTCTCTTTCCATATCTCTAATTTCAAAAGGGATCGTAATCGCGTAGATAAAAAGGAATCTCCTCAACATGATGATCGTCAGTTCTTGTTTCGAAATATTTTGCAAGATAGGTAGCAAGGGTACCACCACTGTAATCAGCGTCCAGCCCAATGCAACAGTAAATACCTTCAGGTAAGTGATTTCACGAACGCGGATAAACTTCCCTTTTTGCCGGATCATGGGCAGGGTATAAGAAAGTGTGAGCAAACCTGAAATAATAAATCCGGCCATCATTATTTTATCCAACAGAAAAAAAGTAATGGTTGTAAAAATAAATCCGGTGAAAATGCACAGTCGTAAAGTGGTGGATGTCCCGGGACCGTTTATGATCTTCAATGATTCCAACGGGTGAAAAATTGAAATTCGTCCCCCGATCACATGTAAATTATATTCGAAGAAAGTAGCAGAGAAAATAAATATCAACAACCCGGAAAATTGCATTGGGATTCTGAAAAACCACTGCGTTTCCCACACCATACAAGCTGCACAGCAGGCAATAAAAACATTCCTGAAAACGATGAAACGCAAAAAATTTCTAATTGCTGCTGTCAAGATTAATTATTAGGAAGAAATATTGCAAATGCAGTAAATCCGACGACAAAGCCACCAAAGCCATAAAGAAGGGAGTTGCGGATCTTCCGGTCGCGGCATTTCCTTTCATATCCTTCACGATAATTCAGGTTGTCACGCATTGCAGGGTCAGAAACTTTGTGTTTTTGCACATTCGGGGAAAAACTTCCGACAACGGTGGAGTACAACGCAGGCACAACCAGGCCATAAATAGATAATAACCCTGCACCGGCCCCCACTGCTGCGGAGATAATTTTATTTCCGGTGTTGTGATAATATAAGTTTGCATCCTGTTCGCCTTTGATAAACATCCGCATTTCCTCAGGCTTAAAATCATTGGGGTCGAGTGGATCCGGTTCAAATACGATTTGTTCAGTTCCGTTTTCATATTGAACGGAAAATACGCGTTCAGGCAATATTTTTTTTCGCTTCTCCTTATTGAGGTATTGAAATGAAACTTTATTGTCTTTCAATTCAACATTTTTTACTTCAAGAACGTTTCCATTAATGAGGATAATCCGGTCCTGGGCAGACGCCAAAGTGCTAATCAGAAAAAAGAAGGAAAGAAAAATGCGGTTCATAACAGATGATTTACAGGGCTAAGATAGGCAGAAAGAACTATGGAATGTGAATGATTTGGCGAATGGCATGTTACTTTATTCACATCCATGTGAAAAGAACTACCTTTATCGGGCCTAAAAACTAAATCAAATGAAAAAGATATTATACGCATTCCTTATTTACGTTCTATTAATCCCTGCCGGAGCTTCAGCACAGTTTCTGTTTGGTCCGCAGGTTGGATTCAGTTACGCAACATTGACCGGAACGGATTTATCTCTCACTGCGAAACCGGAATGGCATGCCGGAATTTTATTTGACCTGGGTTTGGGTAAGCACTTTTCGTTGCAACCTTCACTGTTGTATTCAAAGCGCGGATATAAATATGAGCATACCACTTCAGTAACTACATTTCCAAGTACGGATACAACCCTTATAACCTACACAACCGCCAATGTTGATGCAGCGCTCGGGTACATAGATATCCCGGTATTGCTAAACATTTATTTTGGCGATCACAAGGGTTTTATGCTGAATGCAGGCCCCCAACTTTCAATTTTACTCACCAATCAGTCTGTCGCTACCACAACCACAACGGTGGGTACCAATGGCGGATCACCTCAAACTACAAAGCCTGAAACTGAAACACAATTCAAATTCAACCCAGCGGACATTTCAATTGTTGGAGGGATCGGTTACAAATTTCCAACGCTTTTGATGGTATATCTTCGTGCATCTACTGGTTTCGGGAAAGTACAGAAGGGAAATGAAGGAGATAAGGACAATGTGATCAAGGATGAAAATGCAGGACACAATTTTACCTTCGAAGCCGGACTCGCACTTACTTTTGGCTCTAAGTAATCAAGAAGGATAATCTATATTAATCGCATCGCTGATCTTGAAAAGAATATTTTTTTTTCTGATCCTCCCGTTTGTTTGCCTATGGCAATTTTCTTTCATCCCATCGACCACAGACGATGAATTGTTTCACAAGCGTATTTTTAATTATATCAGTGTCCAACATGATACGCTTTATACTGAATTAGAGTCGCTGCATGCTTTGGTGAAGACAGATCAATTTGATTCTGCAAAAAAAATATTTCTGGATTGCCGGTCGCGATACAAAAAGACGGAAGCATTTGTCGCTTATTATTTTCCAGGGGATGCAAAATTTATCAATGGCGGCATTGAACAGGAGATCGAAGATGATGATGAACCTGATTTTATCATTTATCCCCACGGCTTACAGGTAATTGAAAATGGATTGTACGATTCGGATGCCAGGTCTCGGAAGCAACAGCTTTTAAATGAAACCGATTCTGTTGTGATGCAACTCAAAAGGTGTACCGCTGCCATGCAAACGATGAAGATCACACAACGCGTATTTTTTGAAGCATTGCAAATGGAACTGATACGCCTCTGCATGAAAACCGCTGTGAATATGGAAACGCCGCAGAGCAAACATGCTGCAGCAGAAATTATTTCCGCATTTACCGGGATGAAGGAAATGATCTACCGTGCCTTCCCTTATGAATATACCGGACGTAGCATGGTGCTGAGGGTGTTTTGTGAAACCATGGAAGGGGCATCGCAGTTCCTGGGGGCGTATTCAACTATTGACCAGGTTGATTACATAAAATTTTATTCCAGGTATTATATTCCATTGAGTGATCAGTTGCGCACTGCCCGTGGAAACCTTGTCGAAGAAAATTACCAAAGCACGACGGCCATTGACCTTAATGCAACTTCCGTATTTGACCAGGTTGCATTCAATACATTTTTCTTTAATCCTTC
>JBDTTM010000292.1:0-5471 GCA_039930605.1 Bacteroidota bacterium | reverse complement strand
ACGGCAAGCCTGCAGTTTGTGTTGCGTGCAATGTTGTGCCGAGGGTTGAAATTAACGGTAAGCTCGCGCTGAAGGTCAAGGGGAAAGCACTTCCACAATCATCATTAGGATGAACGGTAGGAGTGAATCGATACCATGCATCAGCAGGTTTTGTCGGTAGTTGATATTCCGGAACTGTTTTACTAACGATGGTTCCGGTAAAATCAGTCCATGCTATGATATCATTTGAGCAAAAACCATTTATGCCTATAGATGCAGATGGTGCAGCAGAAAGTCCATAATTAAAACTTCCATTTCTTTTATACCTGAATTCAATGGCATTTGGTGTAGCAACATTTGCATTATTACATATACGAGCCTGGAAAGAGATGGCTGAGTCGGAACCGGTTTTATCCCAGTACATACCTTTCCATTCGATGATCAAAACCCGTGTTGCAGCACCACCAAAATTTTTATATGTGACTCTTCCTCCTGAAACAGGATGAAGTTTTAAATCATCCCATAGCGGGGCAATCATCCTGTATGGATTTCCTGCCAAGTCATTTATAGGAAGTGAAGATGGAGGCGCCACATCACTCGGGTTGGCTGTGTTCTGAATAGAAACCCATCCATTTGAAGAAACCCAGAAAGTAGTTGTTGCTTGCGGATACCAAACTCCTCCATAAAAGAAGCCACCCCAACCAGCAATTGCTGACGCCGGAAATGAAACTAACTGATCGTCTGTATTTGGAGCTGTTATCAGGTCAACCTGTCCTGCAACTGAGCTGTTATAGACCAACGCACCAGCAAATTGGCCGTACGAATAATTAATTCCACTTGTCTGTGCAAAACTGGTGTAACTTAAGCACAGTAAAAATGAGAATAGAATAAAAATGCTTTTCACTAAAGAGTAGATTGATTTCATTGAGACTGAATTATTGGCAATAGACTAACTAATCGATAATTGGAGATTATAAATTGATTGCAATGACATCCGGTCATTTGCAGTAACATAAATAGCAGTAGTTGGGTTTTGAAATCTACTTTCGTAATAACACATTTTAGAAAAGGTTTTTACAGAAGATTTATTCTCAGAAACTGTCTCATGAGCAACACTGACTGTTGGTTTTAAAAAAAAGCCTGTATTGGTAAAACATAAATTTCCACCAAAATATGCATTGGACATACCATTATTCTTTCCAAAACCAGGGCATTGAAGTCCAAGAATGAGCAGTGAAAAAAATAAAACCCGAAAAATAGAAACAGAGTTAAATTTCATATTTTAGTAATTATTACTAAAGAAATCGAATTAAGTTTTCCTATAAAATAACGTACCGCACAATCCCTAATTAGTAGATACGCTATTTGGAGGCCAAGATATGTAACATTTCTTTGCTTTTCTATTAATAATTTAGAAACTTTTCATGTTTTTTTGTCAACTAACG
The DNA here is from genome assembly GCA_039930605.1 of Bacteroidota bacterium. Classification (GTDB taxonomy): domain Bacteria; phylum Bacteroidota; class Bacteroidia; order AKYH767-A; family 2013-40CM-41-45; genus JAPLDB01. Next base: position 4,047 of record JBDTTM010000292.1, on the reverse strand, counting down.
CATTTCTGGGATGAAAGTGCAACTTTGTGAGGTGAATGAAAAAGTCAAAAATTTCTTCATCTTTCTTTTTAACAATTCTGTCTTCAAAATCCCATTTTTTTGTTTTGATTCAATGATCCTGATGCACTATCTTGGCGCACTAAACAATATCGAATGAAAAAAATAATTACTTTAAGTTTAATTTTTATCTGTTTTAATGCAATTTCCCAACCGGTTATCACTTCATCGTATAACCCAGTTTATAACGATAGATACGTATATAAAATCGTTGATGATACGGCTACAGCCCAGCCGGGACAAGCTGGAGCAGGCGTGATATGGAACCTCACAACCATGCATGGATTGCTTTCAACCCGGGAGTATGACTGGAAGCCAACATCGAGTACAAATGATGTTGGAATATTCGGTGCGAATTCAAATATTGCCTGTGAAATTGTTCAAACCGGTACGGGTACCAGTTACGAATTTTACAATGTTGGCGCAAATTTTACCGGTGACATGAAAAAAGTGGGTTCACATGTAGGTATTGTATATACCAATTTTGGGGCTGGGTATTTACAATATGATTATCCTTTGTCTTACCTTCAAAGTTGTACAGATTCAATGAATGGATCTACCGGCGTAGCATATGTAAATGGAAGATCTACAACTACTTATGATGGATATGGAACCTTGCAATTAGAAGCGCAATCAGGAGGGAATTTTCCGAATGTAGGAAGGGTAAAAATAGTGGAAGATTATTTCGTCAATTATGGACCGATTGAAACCCATCATACGGAAACCTATATCTGGTTTGATAACACCACAGCCAATTTGAAAAAGCAGCCGATTGCAATTATATACACCCATGAATATACAGATCTGAATGGAACTTTTATCCGGGAAAAATTTGCACTGATGAGGCAGATACTTTTCCAGAATGTAGTTCCATCATCAATCCTGACAGCAACCAATGTTTCAGTATCACCAAATCCATTTGAAAATAAAATTACTTTTTCACTGCCGGGAATCAATTCTGCAATTGACATATCGGTTTGTGACATCACTGGAAGAGCGGTAAAAAATGTACACCTGGAAAAATCTGTTGCGGGCAGAAATGAAGAACTGGATCTTAGCAGTCTACACAATGGTGTTTACCTCGCAAAAATTTCTTCGGATAAAGGAACCGTGGTAAAAAGAATTGTAAAGGATTAATAGCAGTTCAAAGAATAACATTAAATCCTGTTCCGGAATTCGTGAACAGGATTTTTTTTATTTCAATGATTCTTTGGATTTATCAAGCGCAGCCCGAATGAATTTGACGAAGAGCGGGTGTGGATTTTCAACAGTGCTTTTATACTCCGGGTGGTACTGCACACCAATAAACCAAGGATGGTTTTTCAACTCTACGATTTCAACAAGGTTCAAATCAGGATTAATTCCTGCAGCAGTCATTCCGGCTTCCTCATACGCTTCCAGGAACTTGCTGTTGAATTCAAAACGATGGCGGTGGCGTTCCCCGATTTTTGTTTTACCATATATCGAAGCGACTCTTGAGCCCTTGGAGAGGTTGCAGGAATATTCTCCCAGCCGCATGGTACCTCCTTTGCGAGTGATGCTCTTCTGGTCTTCCATCATGTGAATGACGGGATGTTTCGTTTCAGGATTCATCTCTGTGGAATGCGCGTCTTTCCAGCCCAATACATTCCTGCCAAATTCGATCATAGCGCATTGCATACCCAGGCAGATTCCGAAAAACGGAATGTTGTTTTCCCGCACAAACTGAATGGCGGAAATTTTGCCTTCAATACCGCGGTCGCCAAAACCAGGCGCAACAAGTACTCCGTGGAGTCCACCGAATTTACTTTCAATGGTATCTTCTGCAAGTTTATCGGAATGGATCCATTCTACATTGACTTTGCACTCATTGGCGACACCTGCGTGAATGAAAGCTTCGGCTATAGATTTGTATGCATCTTTCAGCTCAATGTATTTCCCGACCAGTCCAATCCTGACTTCATTGACCGGATTTTTCAGCTTACCTAAAAATGCTTTCCACTGTTCCAGTTCAGGTTCGTGCTGCAATGGCAATTTTAATTTTGCCAGGACAACTTTATCCAGTTGTTCTTTATACATCAGGATCGGTACATCATAGATGGTTGATGCATCAATGGATTCTATGACTGCATTCACATTCACGTTGCAGAAGAGCGCAATCTTTCTCCTCAGTTCTGCACTCAAAGAATGTTCGGTTCTGCAAACAAGGATATCGGGCTGCACACCAAGTTCAAGCAGTGCTTTGACGGAGTGTTGCGTAGGTTTTGTTTTTAATTCGCCGGCGGCAGCGAGGAACGGAACCAGCGTAAGGTGGATTACCATTGCGGAACTTCCCAGTTCCCATTTCAACTGGCGAACTGTTTCAACATAAGGCAGGGATTCAATGTCGCCAACAGTCCCCCCGATTTCAGTGATGATAATATCAAATTCTCCGCTTGCTGCAAGGAGCATCATCCTTCTTTTAATTTCATCTGTAATATGCGGGATGATCTGAACTGTTTTACCAAGGTATGCACCTTCCCGTTCTTTATTGATGACGGTCTGGTAAATACGGCCGGTGGTTACGTTATTCGCCTGTGAAGTAGGCACGTTAAGGAACCTTTCATAGTGTCCTAAATCGAGATCTGTTTCCGCACCGTCATTGGTTACGTAGCATTCGCCATGCTCATAGGGATTCAATGTGCCGGGGTCAACATTGATATAGGGGTCGAACTTCTGAATGGTAACCCTGTAACCGCGTGCCTGCAAAAGTTTTGCTAACGAAGCTGAAATGATACCCTTTCCCAGTGATGAAGTTACACCACCTGTTACGAAAATATATTTTGCTGCTGACACCGTTTGTTGGAATTAAAAATTAAGAATGCCGAATTAAAAATGAGAAAAGTACCTCAATCTTTAATCTCAATACGGGGTGCAAACATATTTTAAAAATGTGAGTTGGGGAGTATTGTTGAAAAGATTTTTGCAGAATTTTTTTTTCATCTTCGCGCTCCAGCCAATGTCCAGAAAAAATTCAAAGCGTTTGAAAAAACTGATTCTATTCCTGGTATTGATTTCTTTAACAGCGGTTAATGAGATTCATGCCTGTTCAGGGAGTGATTCATCATTGAGCACCTGTCAATTTATAAAACGGGATTCTGTAATTTCTTTCTGTTCCCAAAAAGGGTATGTTCCCTCCATTCTTCACAACTTCGGCGCACAGTTTGTTTCACCGGTTCACATGAAAGTGCGGGATATCTTCTGGGCTTTAGGTGTTGCATCAGTCACAGCATTGCTATTTCACTATGATTACTCAATAGACGAAAGAATCCGTTATTCGAAGGACAAAAGTAATTTTATCAGAGTGACCTCGCCGGTTGTAACAGAATTTGGTAATACATACGGAATCGGTTTGGTGGGTGCCTGTGGATTGATAGGGGCCGTAACGAAAGACCGTAAACTTTTCCAGACTTCATTGCTTGCATCACAGGCAGCGATTACATCGGGCATCTGGGTTCGCCTGATTAAATACTGTACTTCCCGCGAACGTCCGAGTGCATCTTATACTTTTAGGGCTGATAAAGGTCATCAAGGTGGATATTGGTATGGCTTTTTCAAACAGTATGATAAATCAGTTACCGGCATCGGGAGAGACATTTCTTTTTTTGATGCCTTTCCATCTGGACATACTTCAACAGCGTTTGCAATTGCCAGTGTATTTGCCATGCAGTACAGTGACAGACCGGCAATCCCAATCATCGCATATTCGCTTGCTGGCCTGGTAGGTGTGAGCAGGATGATTGAACATACCCACTGGGCAAGTGATGTATTCGTGGGAGCATGGGCAGGGTACCTGTGTGCGAAACAGGTTGTGCATCATCACAGTAAAATTTTTTCTGTTGAACAGTTAACGAGCAACCGGAAAAGAAAAGCGGAAGTGTTTCTCACTGCAGCGGATCAATTCGCCGGATTCAAATTGAGGATGGTCTTTTAGGTTTGACCCCAGCGAAGTACGAATTAAGCATACTAATA
>JBDTTM010000291.1:0-5479 GCA_039930605.1 Bacteroidota bacterium | reverse complement strand
TCAAGACGATCGAGGCGTTGCATGGAAAAATTACCTGTATTAAAAAGTGCATACAGTTCTGTAAATAGGTAATGCTTGGTAGGCACATTGTCTATACTCACAACTCCTTCGTGGACTTGTTTTTCCGTGCGTGACCGGAAATGATTAAACTCATCAGAAGGAATACCCGAAAGATCAGTCCCTTCCTTTGCATACCAATTGATCAGGCTCATTGCAGAAAGAGAAACAGATTCCATTGATGGCAGTACAAACAATGCAACGCCGCCTTTATTTAAAGCGGACAAAACATTGTTGATAATGCGCAGGTTCCTGTTCACGTCATCACTCATCGCCACATTGCAGCAAAATGCGAAGTCAACAGTAGGGACATCAATTTTCTTTGCTGCGAGATCCGCTTCTTTAAAACTTACATTCCTGTAAGGAGAAGATTTTGCAATGGCAATGCATTTTTTTGAAACATCAACGCCAATAATTTCTTTGAACAATGGAGCCAGTAATGGAAGTGCCTTGCCAACACCGCATCCGAAATCAATCGCTGTATTTTTCTTGTTGGCATATTTTAAAATGTACTTCTTTAGTTTTCTCTTTTTGTCATTCTTAAAGACATTGAAAATTTCATGGTCATAATTGTCAGCAATGTTGTTCCAGTGTAATGCGTCATTCATAAGTATTAAAGTTAGAAGTTAAAAGTTAGAAGTCAAAAACCGGGTAATATCTCTTTTATTAAAGATTGATAATTCAAATGATGTTGCGTGAAAGAAGAAAATGAAACCAGCATTGCTGGATATCAGCTATAAAACAGGGTCTTTTATGACTGACAAAAAAAATAAACGTTCTGCCTGGGTCTGGTTACAAACTTAGTTGAGAGACTTTGTTTTTTATTCAATTCGAAAACTTAGTTACTAACACTATTAAAGGAAAACAGTTGATCAAATTCACTTTACATTTCAAATGGTAGTTTCTCCTATGATTATTCTTTACGTCAAGAAGTAGTTAAGATTCGTGCAAAGCCGAAAAGTCCGCTAAGTCAAGAAAATCAGATTTGAAACAGAACTACTGCCTTTCAAAAATTTACAAAACCTTTGTGTTAAATAATCGTAAATTTGTAAACTATTAATAATTCCTTCCATGAAATTTTTTTTAAGAAAAATATTTTTTTTAACCCTATTTACTTTTTCAATTAATTATTCAAATGCCTGCAGTATTGTAACCGGCTTACATACAACTTTCATAACTCAGACAACTGCAACATTAAATTGGAATACTGCAGTTTGTGATAGTTTTTTAGTCCGCTATTTCATTGCAGGCACGAATGATGTTCATTTCAGGATTGTAAATTCCGGAACAGCGGTGAACATTATCATTGATTCATTGTATCCCAATACGAATTACAGCTGGCTGATCCACACATACTGTAATGGAGGCCAACAGGGAATCTACCAACTTTTCCCTGCAACATTTACAACTGCTATTGGAAATGTATCGTGCATTCCTCCTAACTTACTTGACGCAAGGAATATCGGTCCTGACATCTCAACGGTTGCATGGAATTCTCTTGTTGATGCAGATTCATTTCTTGTACGCTATCATGTGAGCAACACAGCTGATTTTATTTGGCGTAATATCCCGGGTGTATACCATTCTGTTACGCTGCATAATCTGATGCCTTCAAGTATTTATGAATGGGAAGTAAGAAGTTTCTGCAATGGAAATGACATCCATTCTAATTTAACAGACACTTTCGTTACCAACTGTGATACGCTGCCGGCTCCTGATCACATTGTGATCTGCATCATGGAAAACAAAGGTTATCCGCAAATCATTGACAGTTTTGCAATTGCACCTTATATCAATGCACTTGCATATGATCCTTTAAGTGCATTGTTTACTCAGTCTTATGCACTTGCACATCCGAGTCAACCGAATTACCTTGACTTTTTTTCCGGGTCTAACCAGGGAATCACAAATAACAACGTGCCTGCCTCACACTTCACAACGCCTAATCTTGCCCGTTCACTTTTAGATGCCGGAAAAACTTTTGTGACTTATTCTCAAAACCTGCCATATACAGGAAGTGATACGATCCGTTCCGGCAATTATGAACGTAAGCACAACCCTGTTGCAAACTGGATGGGAACAGGAATAAACCAGGTTCCCGACACATGCAGCCAGCCGTTTACAAATTTTCCTACTGATTTTAATTTGCTGCCAACAGTCAGTTACGTAATTCCGGACCAGGCGAACGATATGCATAATGGAACGATTACAGCCGGTGATACCTGGGTTGCAACCAATCTCGATGCTTATGTGCAATGGGCAAAAGCAAACAACAGCCTTTTCATCCTGACTTTTGACGAAGACAATGCTTCATACAATAACCGCATCGTAACTATTTTCTGCGGACCCATGGTGAATCCAGGTCAATATTCAAAATTCATAAATCATTATTCTGTGCTGCGAACAATTGAAGACATGTATGCATTAAAACATGCAGGCCATTCTGTTGATGTTGCGTCTGTGAAAGAATGCTGGAAGCCCATCCTTAATTCCGTGGCGAATCAAAACAGTCAACAATTGGATTGGGCAGTATATGGTTATGGAGTTACCGGGGAATTGAATGTAGATTATACTTTACCTTCAACTTCAATAGTTGCCATCCAGGTTTTTACATCAGATGGAAAAATGGTTTATGAAAGTTCCGGAATAAAACAGTTAGCCGGCTTACACCACGCCATACTCAATCCGCTGAATCACAGTTTAAGCAATGGAATTTACATTGTACGATTGGTTATTGATGACCGGTCTTACAGTAAAAAAGTTGTGATGGTTTACTAGACTTCCCTTAGCTTCTCTTTTTCTTTTTCGGTTTAATCTTATTTTTTTCACTAATAAGCTTGAAGGATTGGTGCAGATAATGTTTCCATTCCTTCATGGAAAAAGAATTGGGGTTGCTGACATGTATCCATTTATAACGGGCCAGGTAAGGCGCGGGAATAATATCATCCCTGCCAATAAGTTCGTCAAACTCATCATCTTTTACTTTCAATGAGACCCCGAATTCGCCTTCAATGCCGGTTATGCAGAACATCTTTTCTCCGGTGAGGAAGCATAGATCATTTCCCCATTTAACTTCTTCTTCGGTGCCGTGGAATGCAAGACATATATCGCGGATAAATTCTGCTTTCATTTTATATTTCGGTGCTAAAATACAAGCAAAATAAAATCCGGTGTTGAAATAATTTTCACACCGGTTTATTTGAATTTTGGCGGAGAAAGAGGGATTCGCCCCCCGCCATTTTTACCTATTTTCAAGGCTCTGACTACTCTCTACTTGTGCTGCATCAAGCGTATAAATTTAATAACTACATTTAGACCCCAGAAATGAAAAAGGGCGTCTTCATAACAAAAGGTATTAGTTACCTTATTTTGGTAATCATACTTTACATGCATGTGTGTTCTGCAATGTGTGCAACGGGGACAAGATCATGTTGTGAGATTGAAGACAACGACTGTGACGACTGCATAAAAGATTGTTGCCAACACAAAGAAAATTCAGAAAAAAAAGAACACGACTGTCAAGACACACACCTTTCTTTTTTCAGCACCACCGGTCAATACGCTAAGGTCAAAGTTGACCTTTCATTCAATCCTACTCAACAAGTAGTTGAAGTATTTACTTTCCTATATGCTTTCGCACCCATTGAGAAAGCAAAAAATATTTTCGCATACACAGGCTTTCATCCGCCGCCACCTAAGGAGGACACGCGTATTCTCATTCAGAGTTTCCAGATTTAATTTTTGACTTTCTGTTTCACCCCGATAGTTATCGGGGCAAGACTGTTTACTGTCCATTCATCAAGAATTAATTCAAAAGAAAATCAAAATGTTGAACTCAAATTTAATTTCAAAGCAAATTGTGAAATACCGATTCATAGCGGGGAAAAATATAATTTTAGTTTTTCTTACGATGCTTTTAGCTGCATCAACAGGAAATGTTTTTGCTCATGAACATCATCATGGCAGTGGAAGTGACTCCACGCAAATGTCAGGAGCGATGAAACAGGAAATGGCACAACATCAACAGATGGAAGCTGTCAATGCCTTTCCTAATTATCATCCGTTGGTGGTTCATTTTCCAATCGTGCTGCTTTTAATGGCACTGGTGTTTCAATTGCTCTCATTCTTTTATTTGAAAAGAGAATTCAGCATTGTTACGCTTATTCTCCTGGCGCTGGGAGTATTAGCAACATGGCTTTCTTCAAACCCGTTTCATGCAATGCCGGGAGAGCTCTCAGGCAAAGCGAAAGAAATTTTTGAGACACATGAACAGATGGCAGATTTTACCTGGTGGTTTGCACTTGTTGCATTGCTCTTAAAAATAGCTTCACATTTCTTTCTTAAAAGAAAATTATTGGGCGAAGTCGTAATAACATTATTACTTGTTGGTTCTGCCATTACCGTTTCCATTGCAGGACATCATGGAGCGATGCTGGTTCACATGGAAGGAATCGGACCAATGGGAAAATACCTTGATGAATATAAACTTCCCGAAAAACCTTCGGACAGCACTACAGAAAAGGCAACAATGCCAAATACGAATGATGCGAAAGAGGAAGTTAAACCTGAAGCACAGGAAGAAGACCATCATGTTGGAGAGCTTGGTAAAGGTCCACATGGGGGAACGATTGAAGAAGCAGACCCCAATCACATGGAAATTGTTTCTGACGGTAGCGACCTCATTTTTTATTTATTAGATGGTGATACTAAACCCCTTGAAATGAAGAATGTGACAGGGAATGTGCAAATGAAATACGCGGACAAGTCAACTAAAAAAATCGTTCTGATGGAAATGAATGGCAAGCAAACCGCCATGAAAGCCAGTAACGGAAAATCATTCACCGCTACCTGCACATTAACGAAACAGGGTAAATCTTATTCAGCAATATTCAGCAGCGACAAAGATTTGCCCAAAAATAAATAGTCAAAAAACAATTCAATTTATAAATAATCAAATATTAATTAAATAATTAAAAATGAAAAAGCTAAAATTAATCTCAACTGCAATCATCATTACAATAGGCATGACATTTATTGCATGCAATTCTTCTACTGACAAATCTACTGCAACAAACACTGAAAATACTTCAGAGAAAATGACTACAACTACGAACGAACAAGCGGAGAAAGCAGAAGCGTATCCTGTAGGTGAACCGGGCAAAGGTCCGAATGGAGGAACAATAGAAGAAGCGGAACCTAATCATATCGAAATTGTTGCTGATGGAAAAGAACTTGTTTTTTATCTGCTGGATGGTGAAACAAATCCAATCGACATGAATGGTGTAACAGGGAATGTGGAAATGCAATACGCTGATAAGTCAACGAAAAAAATTGAATTGATGGAAATGAGTGCCAAGCAAACAGCGATGGAAGCCAACAACGGACAAGCTTTTACTGCCGTTTGCACTTTAACAAAAGACGG
>JBDTTM010000290.1:0-5485 GCA_039930605.1 Bacteroidota bacterium | reverse complement strand
TAATAATATTTTAAATTCCCTTTCGCTCATCGGTCCGGAAATGGAAGTTTCCGCAGCCGAAAAGACAGAATCAATTTTTAATTTTGAGCTGTAACGGTAAATTCCGGGATGCCCTTCTTCTAATGCAGCTCTGAAAATATTAAAATCAGTTTTTAATTCTTCTACGGTGTAACTCTCTTTAGTTATTATTTTTATTTGACCCAAAGCACTTAAAGCGAAAGAAAAGAATGAGATACTTAACAATAGGTATTTCATATCAAGGCTGGGTTGTTTTCGCTGGAAATTAATTTATACAGAGTATTGCGTCACCGTTTTATAAATATTGCTTTACTGGTTTGTTTGCCTGTTGATAAAACCAACGTATATGCTCCGCTTTTAAGATTTTTGATGTCAATGAATTCTGTTTTACGCCCTGCATCAAATTTAGACAATCGCCTGGTTAAAACTGTTTTTCCATCTGCACCTACAATCGCGACTTTGAATTCAGAAGGAAGTAGAGAATTAAATTTTAAAGATAAAATATTTTCAGCAGGATCCGGAAACAGAGAGATTGCTGAAAAACTCACCGAAAGGTTTTCGACAGAGGTAAGCGCAGGAGAATATTTTATTATTGTTCCGCTATCGCCAACCGCCCAGCCATTATTTTGGTTATAGAATTCAACTGCAGATAGGTTCACGGTTACTCCGCTTATTTCCGGATTCCAGTTTAAGCCACCATTGCCTGTAGAAATAATTACACCGTTACTTCCAACAGCCCAGCCATTAAGAGAGTTGAGAAACCATATCCCATTGAGCGATTGATTGGTTCCGGAATTTTGAATTGTCCAGTTTCCTCCACCGTTCATGGTGTTTAGAATGGTGCCGTTTGTTCCACATACCCAACCTGTGTCGGGATTTAAAAAATATACTGATTTTAAATCTTCCGCAGTATTGGATGTTTGAGAATTCCAATTCGTGCCTGCATTGACCGTATGAATTATGACGCCTGAATCGCCGGCTGCCCATATTTCATTACTGTTACCGGCTACACCCATAAGAGACCGTAAATTATGGGTTGTTCCACTGTTTTGTGCCGACCATAAATTCCCCTGGGTAGTGTGAATTAAAGTGCCATCTGCTCCAACAATCCATCCGTTGTAAAAATCAGAAAACCAGACATCATAATAAGGAGGGGTAACTGAAGCAGATTGCGGGTACCACCAAAGTCCGCCTACATCAGTATTCATGATTGAGGAAGCTGCGCCAACAAAGGTGCCATGCGCATATTCATTAAAATGAACTCCATAATTGTCGGCATTGGTTACGATGCTGGGAAACCATGAACTGCCTGAATCCTGTGTTACAATGCCTGTATTGTTATTACCTGCCACCCAAATATTAATATTATTTTGATAGCTGAGATTTATGCTCAAAGAATTAAGTTTTTCAGTTGTACTGCTATTTTGCATAGTCCAGGTTTGAGCGATTGTTTTTTGAGAACAGATAATAATTATTGTTGTGATAAGAAGATTTGTTTTCATGTATTTAAGTATCTTAAAAAATATTACTGTAGCGTATGCCGCAGGTAACCGCCAGCGTTTGGTAATTTTTGAACGATAGACATTTCAGAAAATTACACTTTATTGTTTTATAAATCTTGTTTTGCAGTTTTTTTCTCCGCTGAAAAGAACCAATGTATATGTGCCATTCGCTAAATATTTTATATCAAGAGACTCCGTATTATTTCCTGTTTTACTTTTCAATTGTCTCGTTAAAACATTTTTTCCCTCGGCATTTATTATTGAAATTTTGATTCGTGAAGGATGAAGAACAGTATAGTTAAAAGATAAAGCAGCATTAGCAGGATTGGGATAAGCTGATACGAGAAAAAAATCCTTGTTTTGGTTTTCAATATCTTTAATTCCGGCTGGTACGAGGCATTGCCCTTCAGTCGCAACATAATTCCAACTTGCAAGAACATTTGTACAAATATCAACTTGACCGGACGGCCATTCAATTTTTATACTGTCAACATACAAGACAATAGGACCTGTAGAGCCAAAACCAAAATGTGCGTTCAGCATGTTCATTCCATTAAAAGTATTTTGTGAGGATATTTCGCGCATCTGCCAGAATCCATGTGCTTTAACTCTCACCTTTGCTCCAATAGCGGATTTATTGGAAGTAACTCCAACCAATTTAATATTTATGAAATCGGTTTGCGTGGTGGTGTTTTCAAATAATCCCTTGTCACTGTTGCCTGAAATAAATAGATCCAAATCGCCATCATTGTCATAATCGGCAGATGACGCACACCAGTGGTCTCCATTCGTTAGTGTAAAAGGTTCATTGTTAATTTTAGTAAAGACGTTACTGCCTTGTCGTATATTATTTTGATAATAAACATTTTTTTGTTGTTCTTCATTGGTAACGATACAATCTAAATCACCATCATTGTCAAAATCACCCCACGTACTTGATAACGAAACTCCGGTGTTGGATACTATTGGGCCCACATCATTGAAGGTGAGTTTTACAAAAGTTCCATTGTCATTTCGATACATTTCATTCGGATAGCCCGTTGAAGTAGTTCCTTTGTAGTTAGTAAGGTAGGCATCTAAATCGCCATCGTTATCAAAGTCAATCCAGTTCCAAACCTGTCCATCGTGCAGGCCGGTTCCCAATGGAGTGGAATTATTTCTTGAAAAAAGTGTGCTGCTGCCTTGCGTATGATTGTTATCATAAAGATAATCCCGCGAAAGTGAACCGTTCACTCTTCCTGAACCTATAAATAAATCAACATCGCCGTCGTTGTCATAATCGCTCCAGGTAGGAACCGTGAAGGCATCAAGAGCATTTGTAAGTACAGTTGAGTCAACTCGAACAAAATTTCCTCCTCCGGTATTAATTAGAAATTTACAAGAGTCTGTTATACCGGCAAAGCCAAAAGGTGCCGCGATAAATAAATCAACCAGGCCATCATTGTTATAATCGCCGAAGGCAGAACCCCATCCACGCAATTTTGTTGCAACGGCAAAGGGGCCATTGGTGTTTTGAGTAAACGTACTGTTACCATTGTTTAGAAATAATTTGGTACCCCCCGCGTTTCCTCCTGATTGAATGCAATCAATGTCACCGTCATTGTCCACGTCAGCCCAGGTGTTGCCAATTCCAGTTGTAAGGCCAATGCCGCTTGTGGTTACTTTGGTAAAGTTGCCGTTGCCATCGTTGTGATACAGTCCGCTATTTGTCACGAATAGGTCCAGCAATCCGTCATTGTCGTAATCAATCCAGCTTGCACCATTATAATAAGTTTGAACCGGGTCAGTTACGATTGGATTGGTTGCCGAAGTAACTTTGTTAAAAATTTGCCCTTGAACTGAAATGGTGTTTATCCATCCTGAAATGAATAAAGCATAAGTAATTATTTTTAGCATGGTGTATTTTTTGTGCTAAATAATACCTTGAGAATACAATTCAGGTCATTTCCGATAAAAGATGACTCAATTCAGTTGAATCTGATGCTGCCTTCTATATTCAGTTGGAGTTACGCCAACAATTCTTCGAAAAGCTGTATTAAAAGTATTTTTGGTGCTGTAGCCAACTGCATAAGCCACTTCAATAATGTTCATTGATTTTTTATCGTTGGCTGATAAAAGCATCTTAGCTTCTTCAATGCGAAGTAAATTAATATACTCAAAAAAATTGACACCATAAACCTGGTTGATGACCTGTGAAACCTGGTGTTTTGAAGCACCAAGTTTGCCGGAAAGCATTTCTAATTTTAATTCACTCTCCCGGTAAAGTTGTTCCTTTTGCATGAGTTCATTGAGCGAAAGTGCCAGTTCATTCAACGCATCTTCTGTCAACCCGGAATTTTTATATTTTTCAATGGGCAGTATTATTAATTCGGGTTCAATTTTGATTTCGGATTTTACAGCAACATCAGCAAGGGGAAGTTCATAAGTGAAAACGGTATTTTTTTTTTGACTTTCAATTTCTTTGGGCTGTGTTTCTCTGAAGCTTAAAACGATATTTTCAAGTCTGATGGATTCTTTTAAGCTGTAGCCTTCAAGGATTTTATTTTTTCCGTAAGCCACATAAATTATTGAAACAATACTTATACAACTTGCAAGTGAGACAAAATAATCCTGGGTCAAGGTAAACCACGGCTGTGCCGCCATATAATAATAGGAAATGTAACAGATGACATAGAATGCAAAGAGAAAAACAATGGTGAGCAACCATGAGTTGATGTGTCCTACACGTTTTTGCTTTTTAACTTTCGCCAGGATAACGATTACATATATGCTCATGTGCGCCATTATAAAATATACCAATATTCTAAAATCAAGAATAAAGTACTTAATCATCTTATAGTGAAAGTTCTTTAAGTCACCTGTGCTGAAAAAATAGGGCAGCATCAGGATAAAAACCACGAGGGCAGGTGCAAAATGAAACAGGTACTTTTTGGGATTTTTATTTTCAGAAAAGACATATTCTACATACATGAACAATAAGGGTCCGAATAGGAAGAGCAGTGGTACGCTGATGCAATTAAAATAATGATACTGCACTTGTAGCCCTGACCAATAAAGTACATACTCTAATATAACAAGAGCCTGCGCAAACAGGTAAAGCGTAATCAGGAGGTCGGCGGTGCGTTTGTTTTTAATTGCTACAAAACAAAAGATGAAGGAGTGGATAAGTCCGACAAATGCAAATCCATAAAAAAATAATACCGGGAGTGACATTTGTTGCAAATCTCCATAAATTTTGGTGCTAAATGGTATTTTCCGATAAAGAATTACTAAATGGGACGAAGAGGCGGCAACGTGAAGGCAAGCCGTTCAACGGAGTTAAGCTCCGCCAAGGCTCCTTGCTTCGCCGACCGCGTGCGCTAAAGCTATAGCGGTGGTGCAAGCAGCTACGCGAAGGAAAGTCGTTCAACGAAGTACATATCTATCATCCCCTTATTCTTTGCTTCAATTTTTCCTCTGTGCTCACATGTAAAATTTGTTTTCACCAATTCATAAGTGCTGCCGCTGATGTTTATTTTGCCTGCATCGCAGTTTTGTTCCATGCGGGCTGCGAGGTTTACGGTATCGCCCCAGATGTCGTAAGCATATTTTTTTACGCCTACAATTCCTGCTACTACAGGACCTGTGTGAATGCCTATTCGTAGCTCAAAAGGAATTTCTCCTTTGGCTTCTTTTTCAATTTTACGCTGGAGCATAAAGTTGCGGATTTCGATTGCTGCATTTACAATATCAACAGCATGCGTAAACGTTAATGCAGGCATTCCGCCTACGCAGATGTAAGCATCACCCACAGTTTTTATTTTTTCTACCCTGTGTTTTTGCACGATGTTGTCAAATGCACTAAAGCAATAATTAATCTCAGCAACCAATAATTCGCCACTTACCTTTTCGCTGACGGAAGTAAAATCTTTAAAGTCGGTGAACATTACAGTCACCATGCTGAATGTTTTTGCTTTTGAAATACC